>CAXUIR010000278.1:0-3941 GCA_964251005.1 uncultured Acetobacteraceae bacterium
ACTCGATTGCGTGAGAGCCGGTTTTTCCGCAGAAGCAGCTACCATGCCCGAGCTTTTCTTTCATAACAGCCAGACACGGCATCGCGAACTCTTCAGCCCGGCTGACCCGGGCCACGTGCGCATGTACGTCTGCGGGCCGACCGTCTACGACCTGCCGCATCTGGGCAACGTGCGCTCCACCGTGGTGTTCGACGTGGTGGCCCGGCTGCTGCGCGCGCTCTACCCCCGCGTCACCTACGTCCGCAACATCACCGACGTGGACGACAAGATCTCCGCCCGCGCCGCAGAAGCCGGCGAGACCATCGGCGCGCTGACCGCCCGTACCACGGCCGACTTCCACGCCGACATGGCGGCCATCGGCAACGCACCACCCGACGTGGAGCCGCGCGCCACCGACCACGTGCCGGAGATGATCGCGGTGATCGAGCGGCTGATCGCCGGCGGCCACGCCTACGCGGCTGACGGCCACGTGCTGTTCGCGGTGGCCAGCTTCGCACAATACGGCGCGCTGTCCGGCCGCAGCCCGGACGACCTGATCGCCGGCGCCCGCGTGGACGTGGCCCCCTACAAGCGCGACCCCGGCGACTTCGTGCTGTGGAAACCCAGCACGCCGGATCTGCCCGGCTGGGACAGCCCCTGGGGCCGCGGACGCCCGGGCTGGCACATCGAGTGCAGTGCCATGGCCTGGCGCTACCTGGGCTGTGACTTCGACATCCATGGCGGCGGCACCGACCTGCTGTTCCCGCACCACGAGAACGAACGCGCGCAAAGCCTGTGCGCCTTCCCCGGCGCGCATTTCGCCCGCATGTGGCTGCACAACGGCATGCTGCAGGTCGGCGGTGAGAAGATGTCGAAAAGCCTCGGCAACTTCGCCACCCTGCGCGACGTGCTGGCCCGCGCGCCGGCCGAAGCGGTGCGCCTGCTGATCCTGCGAACCCACTACCGCGCGCTGCTGGACTTTACCGATGCGGGCCTGGCCGAAGCACGCCGCGAGATGGACCGCTTCTACCGCGCGCTGGAGCACGCACCCGAAGGCGTGGCCGCGGTGCCGGCAACGGTGCTCGATCCGCTATGCGACGACCTCAACACCGCCGGCGCCATCGCCGCGATGCGCAGCCTGGCCGACGAGGCGATCGCGGGTGACGCGCACGCGGCCGCCGCCTTGCGCGCGTCCGGGCAATTGCTCGGACTCCTGGGTATGTCGTCCGACGCGTGGTTCCGGGGCGATCAGCGCGCATCTGGCAAAATTACATTGAGGGATACAGTTCCTGCTGAGTCGTCGCTTTCCGCTTTCGCCCGAGACCAAGGCCAGGCGGCCAAACAGACAAGCCTGGCGTTGTCTTACTCGCGAGAACGGATCGACCAGCTTGTGCACGATCGGACAGAGGCTAGGGCTGCACGCGACTTCGCCCGGGCCGATGCCATTCGGCGCGAGTTGGCCGAACAGGGCGTGGTGCTGGAGGACAAGGCCGGGGGCACGACTTGGCGCAGAACTTGATGGCGGGGCTTGCGGAGGCTGAAAGGCAGACAGCAAGGAAGGCCTTCTTTTTTGAAAAAGAAGCAAAAAACTTTTGTCCCTGCGCTGTTCCAGGCGCCTCGGTTTGTCCTGGCATGCACGCAAGCTGCCCTAAGCAAAGAAGACAAAAGTTTTTTGGTTCTTTTTTTCAAAAAAGAACTGCTTGCTTGCCCAAATCTGCCTCGAGGCGGAACGAGCGCCGGGCGGCTTCTCGAACACTAAGGAAGCAAGCAAGGCCTGCTTTTTTGAAAAAAAGCAGCAAAAAACTTTTGTCTCTGCTGTCGCGGAGATTTCCGCGGCGCTTGCTTCTAGGAACAAAAGTTTTTTGGTTCTTTTTTCCGAAAAAGAACTGCTTGGCTTGCTTTTTCCCGATCAAGCTCGCTGACCGGTTGTGTCATCCGACCAAGTTTTTTTGGCATCTCCACAAGCTGGACCCGTGTTGCTTTAGCTACACGTTAAAAAGGCATGTCGTTTCAGCCGTCCGCGACAGCCGAGACAAAAGTTTTTCGGTTCTTTTTTCCAAAAAAGGACTGCTTCCTTCATGACAGGCAAGGACCAAGGCGCCGACCTGCACCCGATCGGCAACAGCCCCGTGGTCATCCTGGTCCGCCCGCAGCTTGCCGACAACATCGGCGCCGTTGCCCGCGCGATGGCTAATGGCGGCCTGTTCCATTTGCGCCTGGTGGCGCCGCGCGACGGCTGGCCGCAGCCCGCCGCCTGGCGCAACGCGTCGGGTGCGCAGCGGCTGCTGGAAGCGCTCACCTTGCACGACACGGTGGCCGACGCCGTGGCTGACCTGCACCGGGTGTTCGCCACCTGTCCTCGGCCGCGCCACATCGTCAAGCCGGTGATGACGGCGCGCGGTGCTGCCGCCGAGTTACGCGCGGTGTGCGACCGCGGCCTGCGCTGCGGCCTGTTGTTCGGGCCGGAGCGTGCGGGCCTGGACAACGACGACATGGCGCAGGCGGACACGCTGGTCCGTTACCCGATGAACCCGGCTTTCACCTCGCTGAATCTGGCGCAGGCGGTGATGGTGATGGCCTACGAGTGGTGGCAGACGGTGGACCAGACGCCGCCGCGCGTGTTGATGACGAACGAGACTCGTGTTGGCACGAAGGGTGCGCTGGAGAACTTCCTCGCGCACCTGGTCGACCAGCTCGACGCGTGTGGTTTCCTCCGCAACGCGCCGAAACGGCCGGGGATGGTGCGCAACCTGCGCCACCTGTTCCAGCGCGGCGAGGTGACCGAGCAGGAGCTGCGCACGCTCCACGGCGTGGTGACGGAGTTGGCGATTGGGCGCAGGCAGAGGGGGCGGTTGGAAAAGGACGTGGAGAAGAGCGGCTGACGCGAGAAAGCGAAGCTTTTCGAGTGTCCGTTTGAAAAAGCCGCCCTCGCGGGCTAGCTGACGCGCTTTCTTCGGCTCCGGCGCTGCAAAACAACCTCGCCGGCTGACTCACTAGGCCGCCTTTTGAAACGTACGCCCGAGAAAAGAACATCACGAAAGTACACGCCAGCGGAGAGGTCCGCGACAGCCGAGACCAAAGCTTTTTGCTTCTTTTTCTCGAAAAAGAAGGCCTTGCCTTCGCTTGCCGCCCGCCAAATCGGTATTTTGCCGTGCGCGTCGACCACCCCCGATGTGCAGCCTCCGAAACTGTCAAATAACCCACGGACCAGGCCGGATTTCACTGGTCAGACCAGGGTTGGATGGATGTAAAGTCGGGCCTGCGAGCCCGAACAGAGTGCGTAGATCACCACGCCCGGACCGGCGGGCCCGACGCCTGCCTGCGATACGTCAGCAAGATGTTCCATGCGTCACCGAAGAGGAGGACACCGATGAGACCAGCCGCCGCTGCCTGCCTGATGGCGATCAGCCTGGCCTCTGCCGCCCGCGCGGCCAACGCAGACCATCCTTACAGCAACATCAACCCGCAGAACGACGCCGGAAACGACACGGGTGATGCCCGTGTGGACGCGCTCAACGAGGCGCAGTTGGGCGGCGGCTACCGGGTCAGGCCACGTGCGCCGTCCGGTCCTGGTTACGGCATCCCCGGCTACGGTGCGGCGGACCCGCGGGCAAGCTACGCGCCGCCAGCCTATGCGCCACGGCCGTACTATCCGCAAGCTTATCCCTATCCGCCGTCCTACCCCTACCCGCCGCCGTATTACCGGCCGCCGGTATACGCGCCGCCGGTATACGCACCGCCGGTGTACGCACCGCTGCCAGGGTACTACCCGCCTTACTAGGCGGGACTACCGGTTGGGGACGGCATCCTAATCGGCCCTGTGGATCGGGAGCGGTTTCGACCCTGGTGAACAGGGTAAGCAGGCCAAAAATCGCCGTCAGGCCGGCCGTGTTGGGGCTGACGTTTGTAAGGCAAGGAAGGCCTTCTTTTTTGAAAAAAAGAAGCAAAAAACTTTTGCTCCT
>CAXUIR010000279.1:0-3940 GCA_964251005.1 uncultured Acetobacteraceae bacterium
GACAGCGGAGGCAAAAGTTTTTTGCTTCTTTTTTTCAAAAAAGAAGGCCTTTCTTGCTTAAACGGTCAACACAAAGGCCGATTGGTATTACTTCGCCAAGTCCACCGTCAGCTGCGAGACGATGAACGTGCCAAGCCCGGTGATCAGGTCGTAGCCAGGACCCGAGACGTAGAGCCCGTTGTTGCCGACGATGATGTCGTGGAACCCGCCGTTCGGGTAGCTCGGCAGCACGCCGCCGGTGCCGCCGGTCGGGTTGTAGAGCCCGTAGAAGCGCGGCGCCGCGAAGCCGATTTTCGGGTTGATCGAGGCCACGCGCGCGAACACGCCCAGCGCCAGCGGGGAGGACAGGCTGGTGCCGCCCACCGTCTCCGGCGCGCCGGCCACGTAAACAGTGGCACCGGAGTTCGGGTCAGCGTCCATCGCCACGTCCGGCACGCCGCGGGTGCCCGTGGTGGACAGCAGGCTGACGGCGGCTTCCTGCCACGAGGGTGCGGTCTCAAACTGCGAGATGCCGCCGCCGCCGGTGTTCCAGGCAACCTCGGTGTCGTAGCTGCCGTCCGCGTTGGTCAGCAGCGTGGTGCCGCCGACGCCCACCACGTAGGGGCTGGCGGCCGGGTAGTTCACCAGCGGTGCGCCCAGCGGCACGCCGTTCACCCCGACCGGGCCAACCGGGCAGAACGAGCCGGTGTCGCCGGCCGAGGCGAACATCGTCTGGCCCTGTGCCGCGGCTTCGAGGAATATCTGGTCGTCGACGGTCATCGCACCGTCGATGTAGGGGAATATCTCACACTCGCCGAAGGACGCGCTGCCGCCCTTGGCGCGGTCGTCGCTGGCCCAGCGGGAGAACTCCAGGGCGGTGTCGGAATCCGACAGCGACGTGGTGTCGTAGGCGTACAGCGCGCGCAGGCTCTGCGCCATGCCGGACGAATACTGCGTGTCGAGGTCCCACTCGTCGGCGCCGCTGACGTCGCTGCTGGCCACGCCGACCTGGCGGACGATCACCTTGACCTGCGGCAGGCCGAACGCGGTTTCCTCGGTGCGCAAATCGGTGAGCACGCCGGTAAGGTCGCCCTCGGCCATGATGGCGATGCTGGCGCGGGTCGCCGGCTTGACCGTGTTGGCGTTGTAGATGGCCTGGAACTGGGTGGGGTTATAGCTGACCAGGTATTGCGGCAGGCTGGGGAGCGCCAGCGGCGAGGCCATGTGCCCCACCGTGTTCAGGCCCAGCACGGCGGTGACGAGGCCGCCGAGCGAAGCCGGCACCTGCGCCGGCAAGGTGTTGACGAACAGCGTAGTGCCGCCGACCAGCACGCCCTCGAGCTTGGTGTTGAAGGCGGCTTCCGCCTGCGCGGCAGTGCCGTCGGCGCTCACCAGCAGCCCGTTCGGCTCGACGCTGACGTGGCGGAAGCCGGCGCTCTTCAGGAAGGACACGACGCTGTCCACCTGCGCCGTGCTGGGCGCGAAGCTCTGGAGAAACTGCGCGGGCGTGAGGAACTGTCCGTAGAGGGGGCTGGCCGGGTTGGCCTGTGCCAGCACCAGCTGCTTCAGCGCCGGCGCGTTCTGCATCTGCAGGCCCAGCCGCACGGTGATCGCCTGCTTTTTCGCCAGCGCGCCGAGGTCGGTTGCGCCGAGCAGAGCGGACACCGGCACGCCCTGTGTTGCGGTCGGCACGAAGCCCGTCGCTTGGGCGTGCGCGTCCTGCACCAGGGTAGCCCCCGCTACCAGGCAGCCGAGTGCAGCAGACATCATCAAACGACGGCGTAGGTTAATCATCCAGCTTTGTTCCTAAAGATTTGCTCGGGTTGCATGCCCACGCAAAGAACGGAGGTGAGAACGAACCGGATGCGAGGTTAACGCATCCGTGACCAGACGCTTGCCGGAAGGAACTTCGCGGATAAGCTCGCTGGAGGCTGACAGGTAGAAAGCAAGCAGTCCTTTTTTGAAAAAGGGACCAAAAAACTTTGACTCCGTTGCCTGCATTGAGGGGAAAATACCCATGCAAGCACGTACGCTGGCAGAACGACGCACCACCGTGGCGCAGGCGTCGGGAGCAAAAGTTTTTTGCTTATTATTTTCAAAAAAGAAGGCCTTCCTTGCTTTGCAAACGTCAGCCTCAACGTGGGCAGGTATTCCTCCGACCTAGTGCGCCGCCGCTGCCTCGCCCTTCGTCATCCTCGGCAGCATCGCAGCCAGCGGCACCGCCAACAGGGCGCACACCATCAGCGCGTAGAACAGGTCGAGGTAGCTCAGCGTGGTCGCCTGCACTTGCACGCTCTGCGACATGGCGTGCAGGTCCACGCCCGCGCCGTATCCGTTGTAGGGCGTCACATGTTCGGCGAGCCGCGCGTGATGGAACTGTTCGCGGTAGGCCAGCAACGTGGTGGTGTAGCTGATGCCGACGCTACCGCCGAGGTTGCGCATCAGGTTGATCAGCGCGGAGGCCTCGTTGTTGCGGTCGGCCGGCACGCCCACCAACGCGATCGAGTTGATCGGTATGAACAGGAACGGCAGCCACATCGCCTGCAGCGCGCGCACGCGGGAGATGTCCCAGAAGCTGACAAGCTGGTCCAGGTGGCTCGTCTGCCACATGGAAAACGCGGTGCCGGCGAACGCAATGCAGACGAGGTATTTCGCCTGCACGAAGCGGCCGGTGACGATGCCGGACAACGGCATGACCACGATGGTGACGATGCCGGCCGCAGCCAGCGTCAGCCCCGCGGTGCTCGCATCGTAGCCGAGTATCTCCTGCGTCATCTGCGGCAGCAGCTGCGTCGTCGAGATCAGCACGAAGCCCAGCGCGAACATCAGCACGTTGCTGATCGCAAACGACGGGATGCGTAACAGCTGGATGTTCATCACCGGCTGGCGGTGGTTCCACTCCCACACGAGCAGCACCGCCAACGAGACCACGCAGAGCGAGCCCCAGAAGTTCACGAACGGCGTGCCCCAGCCGCCTTCACGCTCGAACCGGTCGAGCACGATCTGCAGCGTGCCGAAGCCGAGTGCGACCAGCGCGAAACCGACGTAGTCCACGCGCAAACCCTCCGCAAGCAGCTTGCGGCGCCGCGCCTGGGTGGCTGGTGAATCGACCACGAACAGGCCGACCAGCAGCAGGCTCAGGCAGCCGAACGGCAGGTTGATCAGGAACACCCAGTGCCAGGAGTAGTTGTCGGTCAGCCAGCCGCCGAGCACGGGGCCGATCGCCGGCGCCATCACCACGGTCAGCCCGTACAGCGCGAAACTTGCCGCGCGCAACCGCAGCGGAAACGAATCGGCGAAGATGGACTGTTCCACCGGCGCCAGTCCGCCGCCGCCGATGCCCTGCGCCACCCGCCACAGGATCATCAGCGGCAGCGTGGTGGCGGTGGCGCACAGCAACGAGCTGATGGTGAACAACCCAACGCAGATCATGTAGAAACGCTTGCGGCCGATCACGTTGGCCAGCCAGCCGCTGATCGGCACCACGATGGCGTTGCTGACCAGGTAGCTGGTGATGATGTAGGTGCTCTCGTCCCGGCTGGCGGCCAGGCTACCGGCGATGTGGCGCAGGCTGACGTTGGCGATGGTGCTGTCGAGCACTTCCATGAAGGTGGCGATCGACACGACGACGGCGATCAGCCACGGGCTGCGGCCGCCGGCGGCGGAGTAGGGAAGATCGTCTGTCATGCCAGCATTCCCGGATTTTGAGTAGAAGCAGGAAGCGAGCGGTTCTTCCTGGGTACACGCTGCAGAAAACGCCGCGACAGCCATAGCAAGAGTTTTTTGCTGCTTTTTTCAAAAAAGCAGGCCTTGCCTTCTTTCTTGGACGTCAGGAGTCAAACCTCCAAGGCCGCTTATACCAGCCGGCCTTGATGCTTAGTCACAGAAAGCAAGCAGTCCTTTTTTGAAAAAAGGACCAAAAAACTTTTGACTCCGCTGTCGCGCGCTCTCCGGATGAGTC
>CAXUIR010000280.1:0-3922 GCA_964251005.1 uncultured Acetobacteraceae bacterium
GGGCGGCGGCGAGCGATGCGCCGCGCGGGCTGATCGGCGGGCTGGCAATGCCGCAGCCAGGTCGGGACCTGCTGCGCAACCCGCTCTACAGCGCGGAGGCGGGCACGCCGTCGCTGCGCTTTCCCTCGCCGCGCTACCAGGCGGAGTATGCGGCGCTGGCCACCTACCGCCCGACAACCGACGCGCCCGCCCGCGCGGTGGCCGGCGACCCGGCGCTGGAAGGCGCCATCCGCCGGCGCGAGCTTCTCGACCTGCCGGCGGCCTGGTGAACACCGGCGCGCGCCTCGGCTGGGGCATCGCCGGCTGCGGCTGGGTGGCGCGCGACTACGCGGTGCCGGCCATCCGCGACTCCTGCAACGGCACCCTGCTGGCGGTGCACGACCAGTCCGATGCGGCGCTGGACCGGGCACGGCGGGACTACGGCGGTGTCGCCTGCCACGCCAACTTGGACGAGTTCCTGGCAACCCCCGGCCTGCAGGCGGTCTACGTCGCCACGCCCAACCACGCCCACCGCGCGCTCGCCGAGCGCGCCGCCGCCGCCGGCCTCGCCGTGCTGTGCGAGAAGCCGATGGCCACCACGCTGGCCGAGGCCACCCGCATGGTGCAGGCCTGCAGCGATGCAGGCGTGCGCTACGCCACCGCCTTCGACCAGCGCTTCCACCCGGCGCATCGCCACCTGGCGCGCCTGGTGGCCGACGGCGCCATCGGTCGGCCGACCGCCATCCGCATCGTCTACGCCTGCTGGGTGGACGACACTTGGGCGCCCGACGCGCTAAGCACCGACAACTGGCGCACCGACCCGGACCGTGCCGGCGGCGGGGCGCTGTTCGACCTGGCCCCGCACGGGCTGGACCTGGCCGCAATGATCCTGGGTGAGCCGATCGAGACCGTCGCCGCCATGGGCCAGTCGCGCGTGCACGGCTACGCGTCTCGCGCGGTGGAGGGGCGCGCGGTAGAGGGGCGTGGCGTGGAGGATGGGGCGCTGCTGATGGCGCGCTCGGTCTCCGGCGTGCTGCTGCAGATGCACGTGGCGTATAATTGCCCGGAGAGCCTGCCGCGACGCCGGCTGGAAGTGCTTGGGACGGCGGGGCAGGTCGTCGCCACCGACACGATGGGGCAGACGCCTGGCGGCACGTTGTTTTTGACGGATGCCGCCGACGGCGTGGCGCGCCAGGTGGACGTGCCGGACGCGGAGCGGGCGCCGTTTCTCGGCCAGATGGAGGCGTTTGCCGATTGCGTGCTCGGCGGGACGGCGTTTGCGTTCACGCCGGAACATGATTTGCACACGATGGCGCTTCTGGAGCGTGCGCAGGTGATGGTGATGGCGAAGTGAAAGCGCTTCTTTTTTCGAAAAAAAAGCAGCAAAAAAACTTTTGCGCGCGCTGTCGCGGACTCTCCCGCACCGCGCGCTTAAGAGAACAAAAGTTTTTTGGTTCTTTTTTTCAAAAAAGAACTGCTTGCTTTCTTCGGCTCAGTCCATGCCGCTAACCCCCTACGCCTGCAGCAACTGCGGCCACTGGCAGCGCTACTTCGCGACGCCGCCGCTCTGCCCGATCTGCTCCGACGTGCGCAACGACCTGCCGGAAGACGGCTGGGACTTCCGCACGCCGGAACAGCTGATCCCGACGCTGCAGTTCCACTGGCGCGAGGCGATCCCCGGCGTGTGGGAGTTCTGGTCCACGCCGCGCTTCGGCCTGGACAGCCATGGCTGGCTGCTGCTGCACGAGGCCGGCAACGTCGCGTTCGAGGCAGCGCCCATCTACAACGATGCGCAACTGGCGCAGATACGCGCGCTGGGCGGCATACGATTTTTGGCGGCGTCGCATCCGCACGGCTACGGCGCGCTGTTTCAGTTGCAGGAGGTGTTCCAGCCGGAAGCGTTGCTGATCCAGAAGGACGATCTGGACTGGACCAAGGCGTTCCGGGTGACGCTGCCGTACGACGAGACGTTCGAGATATATCCTGGTCTGACGCTGCACCACGTCGGCGGCCACTACGCCGGCCAGGCGGTGCTGTACGACGCGCAGCGCCGCGCGGTGTTCGCCGGCGACAGCCTGAAGATCGACTTCGACGCGGCGGGCGAGGCGCGCGGCATTTCCTGCCACAAGGCGTATCACAAGCAGATCCCGCTCTCGCGTGACGAGGCGCGCCGCTACCGCGGCGTCTACGAGCGGCTGGACTTCACGTCGGTGTTCACGCCGTTTGAGATGGCGACCGACACCGGCACGGCGGCCGCAGTAGCGCTGCTCGACCAGGTGATCGAAGGCCCGCCGTCCACCAAGCCGATCCCGATCCGCCGATGAACCGCGCGTTGCCCGAGGCCGCCCGGGCCTACCTCGAGTCGATGCCGGCGGGCACGGTGGACCTGTTTGCGCTGACCCCGCTCGACCGCACCGGCGTGCCCTGCTGGAACGCGGTGTTCCACGACGCCGCGGCACAGGCCTGGGTTGGCGTGGCGCCGCACGGGGTGGGCTACGGCAGCACCGACGACGAGGCGATCGTGGGGACCACCGGCGAGCTGGCCGAAGCCATCCACTCGGCGGCGGGCATCTGGCGGCTCGAGCGGCGGCGCGGGACGTATGCCGGGCTGGTGCGCAGCATGGGTGCGGACGCCGTCGCCGACCCGCTGACCCTGTGCCTGCCCGCCGGATGCGCGGTGGACGCGGAGACCGAGCTGGAGTGGGTGCCGTCCCGCCGCTACCGCGACGGTGCGACGGTGTGGCTGCCGACCGACATCGCAGCGTGTTCCTACGGCGACCTCTCGCAAGGCTACACGGCGTTCACCAGCCCGATCACCAACGGGCTGGGCGCCGGGCCGAGCCTGGACTTCGCCATCGGCCACGGGTTGTGCGAGCTGTTCCAGCGCGACGGCAACGGGTTGGGCTTCCGCGCCATGGACCGCGGCATCCTGCTGGAGTTCGGCCCCGACTTCCCGCGCGACCCGCGCACCCGGGGGCTGCTGGCGCACCTGCGCGGCTTGGGCATCGAGGTGCTGGCCAAGTTCGCCGACGACGCGTTCGGCATCGCCAACGTCTACTGCGTCGGCGGCGAGACCGACCGGGCGGCTGCCGCACCGATCATGGTCACCGCCGCCGGCGAGGCCGCCTCGCTCGACCGCGAGCACGCGCTGCGCAAGGCGGTGCTGGAGTTCGCCGCCGCCCGCGCCCGCAAGGCGTTCAGCCACGGATCGCTGGCCGAAGCCGCACGCGTGGCGCCGGCGCGCTACCTGGACCGCTTCCGCGCCCGCCAGACGCTGGACGGCGAGGAGGACCGCACGATGGCGGCGATGCGCGACTGGCTCGGCCGCGACCAGGCCAGCCTGCGCGCGCTGCTGGCTGACAGCGCGCTCTCCTGCCGCGGAACCAAGCGCTTCGACGAACTGCCGCAGTGGGACGGCGCGCTTTCCGGCACGGAGCTGGTGGCCGAGCTGCAGCGCCGCCTGGCCGCGCACGGCATGGACGTCCTGGTGCTGGACTACTCGCCACCGGACCATCCGGACGTGCACGTGGTGAAGGTAGTGGTGCCCGGGCTGGAGGTGGAGACGATGAGCTACCACCGCATCGGCGAGCGCGGGGTGCGCAAGCTGCTGGATCGCGGCTCGTCCCTGGTCGGTTTCGGTCCGCCGCCGCCGGGCGCATTGCCGGTGCGCCTGCCCTCCGGCGCGGCCGAGCGGCTGGGCGGCGCGCCCTGGCTGAACGTGGCCGGGGTGGACCGCATTGTGGGCAAGCTCTACCCGCTCTACCGCGAGCCGGAGGTGCACGCGGCGCAGATCGCCATGGAAGCGGTGGCATGACGCAAGGCAAGCGGTGCTTTTTTGAAAATAAGCACCAAAAACCTTTTGTTCCCTGGCGCGCGCGCTGCAGAAACCTCCGCGACAGCCGGACCAAAAGTCTTTTGCTTCTTTTCTTCAGAAAAGAAGGCC
>CAXUIR010000281.1:0-3920 GCA_964251005.1 uncultured Acetobacteraceae bacterium
TGCACCCGGGCCCCCCCCCCTCAACAACCCCCCGCAACCCCCCCAAAAAATGTTTTTTTGCTTATTTTTTTAAAAAAAAATACGGCCTTCTCGCTCCCATGTCCGTCACCCAGGTCTTCGACCGCCAGGCCGTCCGCGCCCACCGCGACCGCGCCGCCCCCCACGTCTCCCACGTCCACCCCATCCTCACCGAAGCGGCCGAGCGCCTGCTGGACCGCCTGGACGACACCACCCACCGCTTCACCCAGGCGCTGGATGTCGGCGGCCGCGGCGTCATCGCGCCGATGCTGCAAGCCCGCGGCATCGGCGTCGTCAGCATGGACCTCTCGCCCCGCATGGCCGCCCTGGCCGGCGGCCTCGTCGTTGCCGCCGACGAGGAAGTCCTGCCCTTCGCCCCCGCGAGCTTCGATCTGGTCGTGGTCAACCTGTCGCTGCATTGGGTCAACGATCTGCCCGGCGCGCTGATCCAGCTGCGCCTGGCGCTGCGGCCCGACGGGTTGCTGCTCGCCAGCCTGCCCGCGCTCGGCACCCTGGACGACTGGCGCCAGCTCCTCACCCGCACCGAAGCGGCGATCAGCGGCGGCGCCTCGCCGCGGATCTCCCCCTTCCCCGACCTGCGCGACGGCGCCGCCCTGCTGCAGCGTGCCGGCTTCGCCCTGCCGGTCGCCGACGCCGACGAGGTCGAGCTGCTCTACGCCGACCCGCTGCAGCTCCTGGCCGACCTCCGCCACGCCGGCGAGACGAACGCCGTCACCCTGCGTGACCGCCGCCCGCCGCCCGCCTCGCTGTTCGCCGCCTCCCTGGCGGGCCTGCCGATGCGCGACGGACGCGCCGTGGTGCGGCTCCGGATGGCGATGCTGACGGGCTGGGCGCCGGCGGCGACACAGCCGCAGCCGCTTCGGCCGGGGAGCGGGCAGGTCAGCTTGACGCAGGTGTTCGAGGAAAAGCAGTAAGCAAGCAGTTCTTTTTTGAAAAAAAGAACCAAAAAACTTTTTCGCGGCTGTCGCGGACCTTCCAGCAGCGTGTACCCAGGGAGCAAAAGTTTTTTGGTTCTTTTTTTCAAAAAAGAACTGCTTGCTTACTTCACTTGCCTCAACACCCCAGCAAACTCCCCCAACCGCCGCTCCATGTTCGCCGGCGCCTCGCACGCGTAACGCATCGTGCGCTGCGTCTCGCTGAACGCACGCACGTCGAAGTCGCGCTGGTCCGTCACCTCCCCGCGCGACGGATCCGCCGCAGCCATCGCATCGATGCGCGTGCTGAGACGTGCGATCGCCTCGCCCATGCCGCGCTGCCGCGCGCCCAACTGCTCCAGGCGCTGGATCAGCAACGACCGCTGGTCGTGCGGCTCGCCCCCCCGCCCCCACAACCCGCCCGGCAGCGCCACGCCACGCTTGTCCGCCGGGATCGCCGCGACGTAGGCCCGCAGCTTGCCGAGCGCCTCATCGTCCGGCGTGTCCCGATCGACAATCTCCGTCACCAGCGTGAACAGCGTCTCATCGTCCCGCCAGGCGGTGTGCGACGGCACGCCGCCGTTCCAATAAGACCCGGGAGAGAGGTCCGTCACCAAACGCTGTGCACACGGCCAGTTCGGGTCCTGCCCCGGTATCTGAAACTGCGCACGCACCGGCCCCGGAACAGCAAACGCCGCCACCAGCAGCCACATTTGCCTGCGCATGATCACTCGGCCGTCCCGCCGCGCCGCGCCAGCAACCCGCGGCCCGGATCGTAGCCGAGTATCGCCGCACCCATGAACACAACCAGGTACAAGCAGACCACCAACGCGGACAGCCAGTCGAACGCGTCGTACAGCGCGAAGCGTATCAGCTCCACCGCGTGGGTGAACGGGTTGCACTGCGCCAGCCAGTAGATCGGCAAGCTTGCCTGCTGCATCCGCCACAGCGGATACAGCGCAGACGACGTGAAAAACATCGGAAAGATCACGAAGTTCATCACGCCCGCAAAATTCTCCAGCTGCTTGATGAACGACGACAGCACCAGGCCGAGCGCCCCCAGCATCATCCCCGACAGCACTAGCGCCGGCAGCACGAACACGTAGCCGCTCGCCGGCGGGTGGATGTCCCAGAACCAGGCGATCGCGAAAAAGATATAGGTCTGCACGATAGAAACGGCCACGCCGGCAAGCAGCTTGCAGCTCAGCAGGAACCAGCGCGGATACGGGCTGACCATCAGCGTGCGCATGCTACCCATCTCACGGTCGTACACCATCGACAGCGAGCTCTGCATCCCGTTGAACAACTGTATCATCCCCGCCAGACCCGGCGCGATGTACACCTCGTAAGGGATGTAGGTTCGATAAGGCGGGCTGATTGAAACGCCCAGCACGAAATGAAAACCCGCCGCGAATATCACCAGCCACACCAGCGGCCGCACCAGCGCCGAGACGAAACGGCCACGCTGGTTGGTCCAGCGCAGCGCCTCGCGGCGCATGATGCCGGATAGGCAGCGAAAGTAAGAAAGCCTTCTTTTTCGAGAAAAAGAAACAAAAAGCTTTTGCTCCCGCTGTCGCGGACCGTTCAACACGGCCCACCTGCGGAAACAAAAGTTTTTTGGTTCTTTTTTTCAAAAAAGAACCGCTTGCTTGCTTTCTCCCTCAAGCCGCCACCCGCCGCGTCAACCGCTCGAAAGCCTCCTGCACCGATCCTTGCGCCCGCAACTCCGCCGCCTGCGCATCCGCGAGCACACGCCCCTGATGCAACACGATCACCCGCGACGTATCATCCGTCTCATCGATCAGATGCGTCGCCCACAGCACACCCACTCCTTCCGTGGCGCACAACTCCCGCACGTGCGCCAGCAGGAACGCGCGGCTTTCTACGTCGAGCCCCACCGTCGGCTCGTCCAGCAACAACAGCGACGGCCTGTGCAGCAACGCCCGCGCCAGCTCCACCCGGCGCCGCTGCCCGCCTGACAACGCCCGCACCCTGTCCCGCGCACGCGCCGCGAGCCCCACCCGCGCCAGCTCCTGCTCCACCCGCGGCCGCGCCTCCTTGCGCGAGAACCCGTGCAGCGAAGCGTGGTAGAACAAATTCTGCTCGACGGTCAGGTCCATGTCGAGCGTCGCCTGCTGGAACACCACCCCAAGCCGCGCCAGCGCGTCCAGCGGCTCACGCTCCACATCGTGCCCGAACACCGAGACCCGCCCCTGCCGCGCACTGAACAACCGGGTGATCAGCGCAAACAACGTGCTCTTCCCCGCACCGTTCAGCCCGAGCATCACCGTAAAATCCCCAGTCCGCACCGAGAAACTCAAATCGTGCAGCACCTGCCGCGCCCCGAACGCATAGGACAACTCGTCCACCCGCAACGCCGCCGCCGCGTCACTGCGCAACAACCACCCCCCAAGGCGCCTGCCCCACCGGCACGGACTGCGTCACCTCCAACGCGTCCACGTCGATCACCGACATGTCGTTGCTGATCCCGTTGGCGGTGTAGAGCAACTTCTGGTCCGGCGAGAACGCCCCGTGCCAAACCCGCTGCCCCACCAGCAGGTACTTCTTCACCTCGAACGTCTTCGGATCCACCACCGCCACACGGTTCGCCGGCCCCAGATCCACGAACGCGTAACGCCCGTCCTCCGTCAAATTGATGCCCACCGCTTGGATCGCCGCCGCCGGCACCTCCGGCAGGCTGAACGTGATCGTGTGCAGCACCTTGTGCGTGGCAACATCGATCACCGCCACCGTGCCCGCCACCTCCGAAGAAACCCAGACCTGCGAACCATCCTTCGTAAACACCGCGAACCGCGGCCGCATCCCCACCAGCACGCTCGCGTCCACCGTGTGCGTCGCCACGTCGATGAAGTGCGTCATGCTCGTCGTCTCCGACGTGCAGATCACCACCTTGTCGTCCGGGCTCACCGCCATGCCCTCGGGCTCCACGCCCACCGGGATCTCCGA
>CAXUIR010000282.1:0-3910 GCA_964251005.1 uncultured Acetobacteraceae bacterium
CAGCCGGGTCAGCAGGAAGCGGATCGCCGCCCCCTGCGCCAGCACCGGCAGCGCCGCCGCCTCGCCGTCGGTCAGCGCGCGCACCGCGCCGTAGCCGCGCAGCAGCGCCCGCGCGCGGGTCACGTTGAAGCTGAAATCCGGCTCGAAGCACCACGCGTTCAGGCACACCGCTAAATCGTAGGCGAGCAGATCCGTGCATGCGAAGTAGAAGTCGATCAGCCCGGAGATCTTGCCGCCGAGGAAGAACACGTTGTCTGGGAACAGGTCGGCGTGAATGTGCCCGACCGGCAGGCCCTGCGGCCAGGCGCCCAGGATGCGCGACGCCGCGGCGTCCAGCTCGGCCGCCAGCCCGGCCTGTACTTCGCCGGCGCGCGCCTGGCAGCGGTCCAGTAGCGGCGCCCAGGCGTGCGGCCCCAGCGCGTTGGGCCGCGTGGGTGCGAACCCCGCGCCGGCCAAGTGCAGTTGCGCCAGCGCCCGCCCCAGCCCCGCGCAATGCGCCACCTGCACCCGGCGCGGCCACACGCCGGGCAGGAAGGTGGTGATCGCCGCGTGCCGGCCGCACAGCATGCGCAGCGCCGCCCCGTCTTGCCCGCACACCGGCAGCGGACAGGTGATGCCGTTGGCCGAGAGGTGCTGCATCAGCCCCAGGAACCAGGGCAGGTCGACCGGGTCTACACGGCGCTCATACAGCGTCAGGATGAAGTCGCCCTGCGTGGTGCGCAGCGAGAAGTTGCTGTTCTCCACGCCCTCGGCGATGCCGCGGAACGCCACCAGCGCGCCGATGTCGTAGTCCGCCAGGAAGGCGGTCAGCGCCTCGTCCGAGACGTCGGTGTAGACGGCCATCGGTCAGGCGTCAGAGCAAGACAAGGCAAGCGGTTCTTTTTTGAAAAAAAGAACCAAAAAACTTTTGCTCTCGTGTGTGTGCGTTGCTGAGACGTGTCGTTTCAGCCGTCCGCGACAGCCGGAGCAAAAGCTTTTTGCTTCTTTTTCTCGAAAAAGAAGGCCTTGCTTCCTCCTGAATTTGCCAGCCCGCACCCAAGCCGCTCATCTCGCACAACGACACAGCACGCGAGGGCAGAACCCTGGACAACGCTACCTCCCAGCTCACCAAGGCGCTCGGCCGCTGGGATCTCACTGCCATCACCATCAACAGCACCATCGGCGCCGGCATACTCGGCCTGCCGGGCCGGGTCTACGCGCTGGTGGGCCCCTACAGCGTGCTGGCCTGCCTGGCCGGCGGCATCCTGATGGGCCTGGTCGCCGCCTGCTACGCTGAGGCGGCCAGCCGGCTGCCCGGCACCGGCGGCTCCTACCTCTACACCAACGCGGCGTTCGGGCCACGCACCGCCTTCATCACCGGCTGGCTGGCCGTGGTGACCCGGCTGCTCGCCTACGCCAGCATCACCAACCTGGCCGTCGGCTACGCCTCCGGCGTACTGCCCGCACTCGCCCATCCGGCCTGGCGCATCGTGGCTATCACCGTGCTCACCTGGGGACTGGGCGGCATCATCGCCTCCGGCGTCGCACTCTCCGCGCAAGCCAACGGCGCCTTCACCCTGGCCAAGCTGGCGCTGCTGGGCGGCTTCGTGGCCACAGGCCTCGCGTTCCTATGGCCGCTGCATCCCGGCGCCCTGCCGCCGGCCCCGCCCGTGACGCACTGGGCGCCGGCCGTGGTGCTGCTGCTGTTCGGCCTGATCGGCATGGACAGCACGGTCGTCAACGGTGCGGAGATGCGCAACCCGCGGCGCGACGTCCCTTTCGGCCTGGCCGTCGGCATGCTCGCCGTGGTGGCCCTCTACTCCGCCATCCTGCTGGTCTGCGCCGGCGTGGTGCCGAACCTCGCCGCCTCCACCCGCCCGCTGTTCGACGGCGCGGTCGCCATGCTGGGCGGCCGTGCGGGCACGGTGGTGGCCCTGGGCGCGGTGGTCTCGATGTCCGGCACGCTATTCACCATCCTGTTCATCGGCCCGCGGCTGGTCTTTGCCATGGCCGGAGGCGGCCAGCTCCCCGCATTCCTGGCGCGTGTGCACCCACGCTTCGGAACCCCGATGGCCGCCGTGCTCGCCCACACGCTGCTGGCCTGGGCGCTGACGGTGGGCAGCACGTTCCTCGGCGCGCTCACCGCCAGCACGCTGACGCGGCTGATGCTCTACGCGCTCACCACCGCATCCCTCGTGGTGCTGCGCCGACGCGGCATCACCGAACAGCCGCACCCGCTGGCGCTGCCGGGCGGGCTGTGGATCTCGGTCGCGTCCACCGCACTGTGCGTCTGGCTGATGACGCAGTCCGACCGCACGGCCTGGGTGTCTGCATTGGTCTGCCTGGTGTTGGGATTTGCTGTGCTGGTGGTGCGGGGGCGGCGGGCCTGAAGGCAAGCAAGCGGTTCTTTTTTGAAAAAAAGAACCAAAAAACTTTTGTCTCCGTTGGGTATGCGTTGTCGAGGCTTGGTGTTTCAGCTGTCCGCGAGCAGGCGCAAAAGCTTTTTGCTTCTTTTTCTCGAAAAGAAGGCCTTGCTTGCCGTCTCGCCGAAATGTTGACCGCTTCTGCATCAACCCGGAACCACGCCACGCAGCGTGCCGTTCGGCACCCGCGCAACGCAAAGCGCCAACAAAGGAATCACATGGCAGATCAGCAACTCAAGGCACTGGTGACGCAAGGCCTGCAGGCAATGAAGGCAGGCAGCGACGTGGCCAAGATGGCCACCGCCGACATCGCCAAGGACGCAAGCCACCCGGAGCTGAAATCCGCGCTGGAAACCGGCAACAAGCAGGCGGCGGAGTGGGCGCGGCGCATCGACCAGGCGATCGCCGAGGCCGGCAGCAGCCAGGCCATTCCCAACGAGGTACTCGAAGCGCATTTCGACGTCAGCAAGAAGATCCGCCAGAAAGCACCTGACGCAACGTCGCGCGACCTCGGCATCGTCGCGTCCGGACAGATGGCGCTGCATTACTGGATCGCCGCGTTCGGCACCATGGCGAACTACGCGGCGAACCTGAACCTGACACAGACGGCGCAGAACATGAAGAAGTCGGCTGACGAGGCGAAGGAAGCCGACCAGAAGCACACTACGCTGGCCGAGAAGCTGCTGGCCGCGTAAAGCAGGCGGTTCTTTTTTGAAAAAAAGAACCAAAAAACTTTGTCTCTCTCGGGTGCGTGTTGTCGAAGCGTGGTGTTTCAGCTTCCCGCGGCAGCAGGGACAAAAGTTTTTTGCTTTTTTTTCAAAAAAGAAGGCCTTGCTTTCTACTGCATCAGCCGCCGCACATCCGGCTCGATAGCCTCCGCCATCCGCTCCTGCGTCTGCGCGCTCGGATGCAACGGCGGGTCCGGCGGCGAAAGATGTGTGTCCAGGAACGCACCCGCGTCCACCCGGCCATCTTTCATGAACAGAGCTGTCAGGTCGCGAAATACCAGTTCGCGCCCGTCGCCGTAGCGCTTCGCCAGCGCCTCGTTCAGCTCGGCAGTATTGCGATCCACCCAGGCGCTGCGAATGCTGGGCAACACGCCAAGCAACAGCATCTTCGTCTCGGGGAGACGCTGGTGCAGCCGGGAGACGACAGTCTCGATGCCGAGCAGCGTCGGCTGCGCGGACCAGTGTAGGTGCCCGAAGTTGTTTGCACCGATCAGGATGATCGCAAGCTTGGGGTGGATGCCGTCAGTCTCGCCCTGCTCGATGCGCCATAGCAAATGCGCGGTGGCGTCGCCCTTGAAACCGAGGTTGACCGCATGGCGCGGCGCGTAGAAGCGGTCCCAGACCGGTTTGAAGTTGCGCCAGGGCTCGGGGCCGGCCTGTTCGAAATCCTGGGTTATGCTGTCGCCGAGCCAGATGAGGTCGACCGGTCCACGGTGTAGTTCGGCCTGCTTTTCGGTGAAGCGCGCGTGCCACCAGGGGAGGTCCATGCGTGAGTAGGGG
>CAXUIR010000283.1:0-3907 GCA_964251005.1 uncultured Acetobacteraceae bacterium
GGTTGGGCAGGTTCGGCATCATGCCCGCCCACCATAGCCCGCCCGGCGCGCCAGGCCAGCCCGCGGTTGCGATGTTGCAGCCGGTCAACACCCGGCCCGGACGCGGCGCCAGGCGCAATACAAATGCTTGCGAAATGAACTCTATTGAGCCTATGGTCGCGCCCATGGAAGAAGAACCCGTACTTCGCGAAGCCCTCTCCCGCCGCGACTCAGCGCTCACCGAAGCGCGGCGGCTGGACGAATTCATCCGCATGTATAATGACCTCCGCGGCCGCCCCACGCTCAGCGTGGTGCAGGACGCCGGCAAGCCCGACGCCGAACCGGCGCTGGGCGAGTTCATGCTGGACAAGGCGCGGCCTGGCGGCAGGTAGGCGACTGATACCAATCGGCCGGTGTCCTGACGCACAGAAAGCAAGCGGTCCTTTTTTGAAAAAAAGGACCAAAAAACTTTTGACTTCGCTGTCGCGCGCCTCCGGACAAATCCGCGTCAGCGTTCCGAAAAGTTTTCTGCTGCTTTCTTCCCGCCAGGTTTTTGGTGTATCAGCCGCCGAAACAAACCAAGACGTCAACCTCCGTGCGCGCAAGTTGCAAGAGACTCCGCGACAGCCGCATAAAAGTTTTTTGCTGCTTTTTTTCAAAAAAGCAGGCCTTGCTTTCTTCCCCGCAAAGCCGGTTGTGCAACTGTTGCAATCACCGCGCTTTAACAGCGAGAACAAGGGCTGGCAGGCGGGGCAGGGATGGCTGGCTTCTGGTATCCATACAGTAACTTCGACGAGGCGCGCAGCAGGTTGTGCGCCTTTGCCGACGCAACGGTCGGACCGCAATCCGGCGTCAGCTTCTGCGACGGCGTCAACATCGGCGTACTGCGTCAGCCCGCCACCGGCACCGGCGGCAATCTTTTGTGGCTGAACGTCCTGACTCAGCACGTGGCAGCGCCGCCGCCGCCGGCAGCAGCGCCGCAGGGCAAGTGGGGAAAGCTAAAGGCGTTCTTCTGGAACGCCATGGAGATCCAGGGTGAGGCCGAGATGCAGCAGGGCCAGGCCCAGCTCGCTATGGGTGAGGCGATCGACTCCGCCATCGAGAAGCACATCTGGTTGCCGGTCCACGACTTCCTGCTCCGTCACAAGTTGCTGGCCGACGGCGTCGGTGTAGCGCTCGACGTCGTTGGCGTGGTCGCCGGCGCCGTCTTCATCGTGGCCGCCCTGCCGGAGATTGCCGGCGGCGCCGTCGTTGTCGGCACGCTGGGATTGGTGACCGGCGTCTCGGCCTTTGCCGGCTCGATCGTCTTGATGGGCCTCGACGGCACCGTGTTCGGCCTGGAAGTGTCCGGCGACAAGGGCCGGGCCGAGGAGGTCGAAAACAACAAGACGGTGCAGTGGCTGCGCATCGGCGCCACCGTCATGGTGCTGCCCGACGTGGCGGTGGGCGGCGTGCGCGCGCTCGGCGAGATCGGCAAGCTGGGCAGCGAGGCGCGGGAGGCGGCAACGGCGTCGTCGGAGGCCGCGCGCAACGCAGCCGCCGCTCGCGAACGCGTGGCCAAGATCGCCAACCCCGAGAAGCACCCGGGCCGGGTCAACCGCCGCATGCGCAAGGTCACGGCGTTCGAACGCGCCGCCGAAGCGCAGGCGAAAGCCGCGCAGGACGCCCACGACCGCATCCGTGGCACGGTGCTGAAGGACCTCGGCGTCGTGCCGGGCGCCACGCTGGGCGGCACCGGCCTGCTGGTTGGCGCTCCGCCCGACGTGCTTCTCTCACCGGAACAGCGTGAGCGCGACGAGCAATACCGCAAGCTGCTGGCCCCGAACGGCGGCATGCCGAAAGACGTCAAAATGGAAATGCGGGTCATCGCACAGCAGAAAGTGCAGTCCGCGTGACCACGCAGGCGGCAGTACCTCGGGGGACGCTGGACCGGCCGCTCGGCGCCTACCCACGCGGCACGTCGCTCGGTTTTGTCGGCCTGGTCGCCCTGGCCGTCGGCGTGCCGTTCTTCGGCCTGCAGACCGCGGCGCCGGTCATCCCGGGCGGCTTCGGCCTGTGGCTCAGCAGCATCCCCGTCGTGCTCGCCTTCGCGTTGCTGCCGACCTTCGTGCTGATCGCCGGCCTGCGCTCGCACCGCTACTGGGTGATCTGCCTGTTCTTCTACTTCGGCGCCGGTCTCCTCGCGGCCTACGCGGTGGTGCTGCCACTCGCCCTGGCCGTCGTCGCAGGAGCGTTCCCCGCGCGCGAGGCCGGCCTGCACGCGATGAGCGTCGTGGGCCTGATACTCCTGGCAGCTCTGGCGCCGGCAGCGTGGTGCCTGCTTCGAACGATGCGACTGCGGTATTGGCAACCTGGCAGCGCCGCGGGGACGTGGGAGCCGGGGGACGAGACGGCACCGACCTGGGCGATGTCGCGCGAGCGGCGTGGTTGATTGCGGCGATCCCGCGTCGGGGTCAGGGAACAAGAAAGCGCTTCTTCAAGACAAGAGAAGCAAGCTTTTGTCTCGGCTGTAGCGGACGGCTGAAACGACACGTCTCACCACCGCACACCCCAGAGACCAAAGTTTTTTTGTTCTTTTTCTCAAAAAAGAACCGCTTGCCTTCCCCTGCGATCAAAACGGAATTTTACGCAATCTAAACGAAATCGTTGCAGAATACGGCATGGTCCCACACGCACGCAGATTCCACCTTGGTGACCAGGCGCTTGCACAAGGAACCACCAAAATGACACAAACGACCGTGTTGGAGCCGGTATCCCTCTCGATCGACGGCGGCGGCGTTCTCCACGGCACCTACCACGCAGCGGTGCTGCAGAGCGACGTCAAAGTGCTCTACAACGGTGAGGACTGGGCGACGGTCCCACTGCGGCCGACCATCGGCACAGCCGGCAAGTCCTTCACCTGCGAGCTGCCGAACGTAGCCGCTGACGTGGCGGAGGATGCCGACGTCACCGTCATCGACCCTGACGGCGAACCATTGGCGTCGGTGAGGGTGACCGGCCGGCAGCCCAGACGCAACGCCGCCGGCGTCCTCGCCTCCGACATCTTGCGCATCCACGACCGGCCGTTCCATTCCGTTCCCTACTGGTCGTTCGACGGCGCGCCCCGCACGATCACCGGCGCGCACCTACCCCCAGGCGGCGACCCCTCTGCCCTGGACGTGGAGTTCGGTCCCGGCGTCGCCTACACATTTCACCACGCGCTGGAGTCGGCGGACTGGGAGCGGCATTTCTGGTATTGGCCAAACGCCCGCTTCTCCGATTTCCAGATCGTCGTCGACCTCACCGAGAGCGAGCCGGGCTGCGATCCGTTCACCTTCCGCTTCAAATGCGCGAAAGGCTCCGGCCGCGACCTGCCCGAACCTTACGGCAGGGTGTGGATACCAAGGGACCTCGGCTCGGTCGTGGGTTTCCCCAACGACCCAAGCCAACTGACCAGGGTGCAGACCTGGTCCGATTCCCGCAGCGTCACGCTGACAGGATACAACGTCTACCGCACGGTCGCAGCATTGCTGGAGCGTTACGGGGTCAAACCGGTCGGAACCACCCTGATGGATTGGGGATGCGGCCACGGCCGCGTCAGCAGACACTTCATCCGCGAGTGGCCCCTCTCGCAGATCGTCGGCATGGACGTCGACGCGGAGAACGCCAACTGGGCCGCGGCGACCCTGGCACCCGGCAAGTTCGTCGTCTCGCCCCTGATGCCTCCGTGCCCGCTGCCCGGCGGGTGCCTGGACGCCCTGTTCTCCGTCTCCGTCATGACCCACCTCGCCCTCGACATCCAGCAGCTTTGGCTGGCGGAACTCGCCCGGCTGCTCCGCCCCAACGCGATCGCGCTGATGAGCTTCGGCGGCCCCGGCGCCGGGGCCGGGTCCTCCGGCTGGAACGCCAACGCGGATGTAAGCAAGTGGCAGCGCGACCGCCGCCATGC
>CAXUIR010000284.1:0-3901 GCA_964251005.1 uncultured Acetobacteraceae bacterium
GAAGGCCTTCTTTTTCGAGAAAAAGAAGCAAAAAGCTTTTGTCACGGCTGTCGCGGACTCTCCCACAGACGAGTAACCAGGAGACAAAAGTTTTTTGGTTCTTTTTTTCAAAAAAGAACCGCTTGCTTCCTTCCTCACCGAAACACCAGCCGCCTAGAGAGAAAGAAGTTCACAAACATCCCCGCCAGCCCCCCCGCGGCCACCGGCAGCACCGGGTAAGCGCGGCAGACCGGCTGGGTGGCGACGAGCATCACAAAGACCCCGCGGTTGAGCACCAGCCCCACGGAGTTCGCCAACAGGAACATCATAAGCTGCCGGTGCATCGCGCCGTGCGAGAGGTGGCGGTAGGTCCAGACCCGGTTCAGCAGCCAGTTCAGCGAGCCGGCGACAACGTAGGAGACCATCCCCGCCGCGTACAGCCCCATCGCACCGCGCAGGGCGTAGACCACCAGCGTGTCCCACACGAAGCCCAGCGAGCCGATCACCGCGAACCGGAAGAACTGCACCGCGAGCAGCCGCCGCTCGGTCGGCACCCGCGCCAGCAGCGGCTCCAGCCGGTGCAGGATGTTGGTCTGCATGCGCCCGCCTAACAGAAAGGGCCGGGAGACAACCCCCGGCCCTTGGTTCTGACGATTAAAGCCTGACGGCCCGACGCCAGATCCCTAGTGGAGGATGATCTCCACGCGGCGGTTCTGCGGCTCGCGCACGCCCTTGGCGGTCTGCACCAGCGGGTTGCTCTCGCCGTAGCCGTGGATGCTGATCTCGCCACGGCTCACGCCGTCACGCACCAGCTCTGCCTCCACGCTGTCCGCGCGGCGCACGGACAGGCGCTGGTTGTAGGCCGCGGTGCCGGACAGGTCGGTGTAGCCGTTGACCTCGATGCGGGTGGTCTGGGTGTGCATCGAGGCGGCGGCGGCCTGTGCGACGATCTGGCGAGCGCGCGCGGTAAGGTCGGCGCGGTCCCAATCGAAGAAGACCAGGTAGGTCTTGGCCACTTCCGGCGGCGTCGGCACCGCCGCGGGGGCTGCGGCGGGCGGCGGCGGCGGCGGCGCTGCGAACAGCGCGTAGCGCACGCCAATCAGCGCCTCGTTGTTCAGCGCGCCGTCGGTGGTGAGCTTTGTGCCGTGCGAGTTGATGCCGTCGTTGTACTGCGCGCGGTAGATGTTGTTGAACGGCATGGCGTTGAAGCGGTACTCGGCGGTCAGTGCCAGGCCGGGAACGGCCGGGATGTCGAACGACAGGCCGACGATCGCCTGGGCGGCGAAGTTGCCGTAGGTGCCGGTGGTGTGCAGCAGGGTAGGTCCGCCGAACGCGTCGTGACCCTCGATGTTGAGGTTGCTGAAGTGCGACTGGCCGTAGCCGGCGCCCAGGCCCACGAACGGGTTCAGCTGCGGGGCGCCGAACAGCGCACCATCCAGGTCGTAAATGCCGTTGATGAAGCCGTGGTAGAGCTGCTGGTAGTTGCTGGTGGTGCTGATGCCGCGGTCCTCGCGGGTGCCGCTCCAGTCGCCCTGAAGCTCGAAGCGGAAGCCGTTGCCCAGGCCATAACCGACCGATGCGCTGGCGACGCCGCCCACGTTGTTGCTGAGGTGGCTCTGCAGGCCAGGCGTGCCCGGGTTGGACTTGATGCTCTGGTCAATGATGTAGTCGCCGCCGGCACCGAGGCTGACATACGGCCCGGTCACCGGCTGGGCGAGCGCGGCAGTGGAAGCCGACAGGACGCTGGCGACCAGCAACGCAACACGAAACTTCATGGACAACCTCTCTCTGGCGGCGACGGCAGCACACACGGCCGGATACACTACGCGCTCTCCATACCAGCGTTTGCGCGTGTTGTTGCCCCCATGTGGAGCATTTCCCGGCAATGTTGCGTTGCCGCCACAGGTGTGTGGCGGAGCCGCGCAAGGCGGCCGTCGAGAAGGCAAGCGCTTCTTACTCGAGAAAAAGAAGCAAAAAGCTTTTGCGAGCGATGTCGCGGACGGCTGACGCAGCTCGTTTCAGAAGAGAGGCTTGCGGCGCCAGTCGTCTGGGTCGGGAGGGCCAGAGGAGGCACATCGCCCGAATCACCTCGTAACCGGACAGGAAGACCTTCACGAGTATCCCGCAAACCGAGACTCATCGGCCGTAATGGCTCTATCACGCGCCGGCATCCCTCCGCCGATCCGGCGTCATATGTCGTGGGCCGATGCTGAACGTAAGTTTGTGGTGTTACCGGTGTCAGCGCCGCCTTCGGTAAGGCAGCGTCGACATTACGGTCACATAGCCCATACCTAACCAGAACGCTTATGGCTAACACATAGAAAGCAAGCAGTTCTTTTTTGAAAAAAAGAACCAAAACACTTTTGTTCCCACGCCTGCATCAAGGAGGAGGATGTTACTGCAAGCGCAGACGCTGGCAGAACCAGGCCCCACCGTCGTGCAGGCGTCGGAGCATCCGCCTCACCCCGGCAATGTCTGCCCCCGCGTCTCCACCGCTAAAGGCACCACCAGCAGCCCCAGCCCGAACGCCACCGCCGTCAGCGCCACCGGCACCCCCAGCGTCCCCATGTGCTGCACGCCGGCCGCCAGCGCGAAGTTCACCCCCGCGCCCACGAACCGCCCGATCGACGTGCAGAACGCGAACGCCGTCGCCCGCACGCGCGTGGCGTATTGTTCCGGCAGCCACAGGCTGAACAGCGCGAAGTTGCCGCCGAACACGCCCAGGAAGAACAGCACCACCAGGAATGCCGGCAGCGCGGTCTGCGCCGGCAGGTAGAACGCCCAGCCGAAGCTCAGCACGATGGTCACTGCCATGCCGGCGAAGTAGCCGGCCATGGTCCAGCGCCGGCCGATGCGCTCGGCGATGCCTGGCAGCACCAGGCAGCCCAGGATGGTGCCCACCGACAGCAACCCGGTGGCGAACGAGGCGGTGCGTCCGGCCTCGACCGCCGACTGCCCGGCGCGCTTGGCCAGGAAGATCACCGCCGTCGGCTCGTATACCGCACCGGCCCACAGGCCGACGATGGCGACGGCCACCAGCGTTGTGTTGACCAGCGTCCGGCGCAGCAGCGGGCCCGACAGGATGGCGGCAAGCGGCGAGCGCTGCGGCGCTGCCTCGTGCGCCGCCTCCCAGCGGGCCGGCTCCTCGACGCGGAACAGCGTCACCAGCGAGACCACAACCGGCGCCAGGCCACACAGGAACATCGCCCGCCAGCCGTAGCGCGCGCCCACGGTTGCGTTCAGCAGAGCGGCCACGAAGAAGCCCGCGTAGTAGCCAGTCTGCAGGTAGCCCGCCCCCTGACGGCGGCGGTCCTCCGGCCAGGCCTCGGCGACGTAGGTGCCGGCCATCGCCCACTCGCCGCCGATACCAATGCCGGCGAGGAAGCGGAAGGCAGCCAGTTCCCACACGTTCTGCGCGAAAAACGCGGCCCCGGTGAACACCGAGTAGATCAGCACTGTGCCGGCCAACGTGCGGGTGCGGCCGAACCGGTCGGCGATCGGGCCCCAGATGAAGGAGAGCCCCCAGCCGACCAGAAACAGCGCGAACAGCAGCGACCCGGCATAGGCCACGTCCGAAGGTGTTGCGGCGTAGCCCGAGCGCGGCAGCAGCTCGCGCATCGCAGGCGCGAGCACCAGCGCGTAGATGAAGCTGTCCATCCCGTCGAGCATCCAGCCGGCCCAGGCCGCCCAGAAACCGGTGATCTGCTGTGCGGACAGTTTCGTCCGGCCGCTTGGCATGCCGTGCATTGTTTCTCCCCCATTGCCCGCGTTGGCCGCGGGCATCTTTAGTCGAGCAAGAAAGCAGTTTTTTTTTGAAAAAAAGAACCAAAAAACTTTTGACTCCGATGTCGCGCGCTCGCCGGAGAGGTCCGCGACAGCCGTGACAAAAGCTTTTTGCTTCTTTTTCTCGAAAAAGAAGGCC
>CAXUIR010000285.1:0-3876 GCA_964251005.1 uncultured Acetobacteraceae bacterium
CCACCCCTGCTGCCGCCTATCTGCCCGTTATGTTCTCCGCCATCGCCCGCGCCGTTTTCGGCACGTCCAACGACCGTTCTTTGAAGGCCTACCAGGCCCGCGTGCCGCGCGTGAACGCGCACGAGGCGGCGATTTCCGCGCTGGACGACGCGGCGCTGGCAGCCAAGACGGCAGAGTTCCGTGGCCGGATTGCCGCCGGCGAGACGCTGGACGTGCTGCTGCCTG
This sequence comes from uncultured Acetobacteraceae bacterium, assembly GCA_964251005.1. GTDB lineage: Bacteria > Pseudomonadota > Alphaproteobacteria > Acetobacterales > Acetobacteraceae > BOG-908. The sequence continues at coordinate 226 of CAXUIR010000285.1, forward strand.
AGGCGTTCTCCGTGGTGCGCGAAGCGAGCAAGCGCGTGTTGGGCATGCGGCATTTCGACGTGCAAATGGTCGGCGGCATGGTGCTGCACGACGGCAAGATCGCCGAGATGAAAACCGGCGAGGGCAAAACGCTGGTGGCGACGCTGCCGGTTTACCTGAACGCGCTGTCCGGGCGCGGCGTGCACGTGGTGACGGTGAACGACTACCTGGCAAAACGCGACAGCGAGGACATGGGGCGGGTGTATGCGTTCCTGGGGTTGAGCACGGGCGTGATCGTGCACGGGCTGATGGATGAGGAGCGCCGCGCGGCGTACGCCTGCGACGTGACGTACGGGACCAACAACGAGTTCGGCTTCGACTACCTGCGCGACAACATGAAGTATCGGCTGGAGGACATGGTCCAGCGGCCGTTCAACTACGCGATCGTCGACGAGGTGGACAGCATCCTGATTGACGAGGCGCGCACGCCGCTCATCATCTCCGGGCCGGCAGAGGATTCGTCTGATCTCTACAGGTCGGTGAACCTGGTGGTGCTGGAGCTGGTGCGCGACACGGCGATGTTCGAGAAGGACGAAAAGGCGAAGTCGGTGCACCTGACGGAGGCCGGCAACGAGCATGTGGAGGACATGCTGCGCACCGCCGGGATCATCACCGAAGGCAACATGTATGACATCTTTAACGTCAGCGTGGTGCATCACGTGCAGCAGTCGTTGCGCGCGCACACGCTATTCTCGCGTGACGTGGATTACATCGTACGCGACGACAAGGTGATCATCATCGACGAGTTCACCGGGCGAATGATGGAGGGGCGGCGCTACTCGGAGGGTCTGCACCAGGCGCTGGAGGCCAAGGAATACGTGACGGTTCAGCAGGAGAACCAGACGCTGGCGTCGATCACGTTCCAGAACTACTTCCGGCTGTTTCCCAAGCTGTCCGGCATGACCGGCACGGCGATGACGGAAGCCGACGAGTTCGCCGAGATATACAAGCTGAGCGTGGTGGAGATACCGACCAACGTGGCGGTGGTGCGCCAGGACGGTGACGACGAGGTGTACCGCTCTGCGGGCGAGAAATACAACGCGGTGGCGACGCTGATCGAGGAGGCGCGCACCAAGGAGCAGCCGGTGCTGGTGGGCACCGTCAGCATCGAAAAGAGCGAGATCCTCAGCGAGATCCTGAAGAAGCGGCAAATACCGCATGCGGTGCTGAACGCGCGCTTCCACGAGCAGGAAGCGAGCATCATCGCACAGGCCGGCGCGCCCGGGCGGGTGACGATCGCGACCAACATGGCCGGCCGCGGCACCGACATAAAATTGGGCGGCAATTTGGACATGCGGCTGCGGCAGGAGGCCTACGTACTGGGGCCGCCGGCAGAGCGGGCCGAGCGCGAGGCCGAAATACGCGCAGAGATACCGGGGTTCCACGACCGCGTGAAAGCGGCCGGCGGGCTGCTGGTGATCGGCACAGAGCGGCATGAGAGCCGGCGTATCGACAACCAGCTGCGCGGGCGCTCGGGGCGTCAGGGCGACCCCGGGGCCAGCCGGTTCTTCCTCTCGCTGGAAGACGATCTGATGCGGATTTTCGGCTCCGACCGGATGGGCGGGATGCTGCAGCGGTTGGGGCTGAAGGAAGGCGAGGCGATCGTCCATCCGTGGATCAACAAGGCGCTGGAAAAGGCGCAGAAGAAGGTGGAGGCGCGCAACTTCGACACGCGCAAGAACCTGCTGAAATACGACGACGTGATGAACGACCAGCGCAAGGAAGTGTACGCGCAGCGCCGGGTCTACATGCAGTCGGCCGACGTGTCAGAGACGGTGGCGGCGTTCCGGCACGAGCTGGTGGATACGATGGTGACGGCGCGCGTTCCCGAAAAGGCGTTTGCCGAGCAGTGGGAGACGGCGGCGCTCGCGTCCGACGTGAAGCGGGTGTTCAACCTGGACCTGCCGGTCGAGGCGTGGGGGCGCGAGGAGGGCATCGACGAGACGGCGATCCACGCGCGGCTGACCGAGGCGGTGGACTCCGCGGCGGCGGGCAAGGCGGCCAATTTCGGGCCGGAGATCATGCGCTACATCGAGAAGAGCCTGCTACTGCAGATGTTCGACACGGTGTGGAAGGAACACTTGCTGGCGCTGGACCATTTGCGCCAGGGCATTGGGTTGCGGGCGTACGGGCAGCGCGACCCGTTGAACGAGTACAAGAGCGAAGCCTTCATGCTGTTCAACGCGATGCTCGACGAAATGCGCGAGCGGGTGACGAGCACGCTAAGCCGGGTGGAGCTGTCGGCCGAGCCGCCGCCGGTGCGCCAGGAGCTGCCGGCGGGGATGGTGGAAAACTTCGCAGCACCGGCAATGGCTGGCGCGGACGTGGCTGGCGGGGACGCGTGGCAGATTGGGGCTGCCGGGTTAGGCGTGGCGATCGATCCGGAGGATCCGACGACGTGGGGCGGGACGCAGCGGAACGCGGCGTGTCCGTGCGGGTCTGGGAAGAAGTATAAGCACTGTCACGGGCGGGCAGGCTAGTTAGCGGGTGCGCCAGAGCTGGTTTATCCGTTCACGGCCGGGTAAGTGACGAGCATCGACGTAACATTTTCCAAATGTCGAAACGTCGTGTTGACGTCGCCTGTCAGGCAGGCTGGGCTGAGATGATCACCTGGGCGAAAGCATAGGGCACCTCGTCGGTCATCGTCAGCGCAAGTTCCGCTCGCATTCCGACGGGCGTTATCTGTTCCAGCCTCGTAAGAGCGCCGCCCGTCAGCACCAGCGTCGGCGCACCGCTCGGCAGGTTCACCACACCCATGTCGGAGTGGAACACCCCCTGCGAAAACCCAGTGCCGAGCGCCTTCGCACACGCTTCCTTCGCCGCAAACCGCTTGGCATAGGTTCCGGCATGCAGCGCTTCGGTGCGTCGGGCGGCGCGGGCACGCTCCTCCTCCGTAAACACACGTTGCACGAACCTGTCACCGAACCGGGCCAACACCTTCTCCACACGGCGAATGTCGCAGAGGTCGGCACCCAGGCCGATAATCACAGCAAGGCCTTCTTTTCTGAAGAAAAGAAGCAAAAGACTTTTGTCAGCGCTGTCGCGGGAAGCTGAAACGACACGCCTCCACACCGCACACCTACAGGAGCAAAAGTTTTTCGGTTGTTGTTTTCAAAAAAGAACTGCTTGCTTGCGTCAAGCATGCGCCCGCTCCACCTGAGTCAGCCCGCTCACCGCCCGCAGTCCCGCGATCACCATGGACAGATGCCGCAGATCCCGCACGTCCACGTCCACCAGTATTTCGATGAAGTCCTGCTGCCGGCTGACGATCTTCAAGTTCGTCACCGCTCCGTCCTGGCGCGCCACGGCGTTCGTCAGGTTCGCCAGCGTCGCCGGCTCGTTCGACGCGATAACACTGATGCGGCCGGTATGGGTGCTGCGCTTGGCGCCGGAGCTGTCGTTGCTGGCGGCGAAATCCCAGTCGACGTCGATAAAACGTTCCGGGGTGGCGGCGAAAGTCTCCAGCGTGGGACATCGTTTCGTGTGTATCGTCACCCCCTTGCCGGTGGTGACGATGCCGACGATTGGGTCGCCGGGCAGCGCGTGGCAGCAACCGGCGTAGTGCACCGCCATGCCGCTGACCAGGCCGGTGATCGCCAGGCCGATGTCCCG
>CAXUIR010000286.1:0-709 GCA_964251005.1 uncultured Acetobacteraceae bacterium
TTTTTTGAAAAAAAGAAGCAAAAAACTTTTGTCTCTGCGCTTTGGCGGCGCTTCACCCTGTCCTGAGCGTCCGTTTGAGGGCCTCGGCTGGTGGGTCATCTGGCGTTGATTGTGAAGCATCCGAGCGATACCAGCAGCCCTGGACCTCAACCCTCCGAAGGCCGGCAAAGACTGCTTTTCACAAAGAAACAGCAAAAAACCTCTGGTGTTGCTGCCGCGAAAGTTCTGCAGCACGCACCCAAAGAAGCAAAAGTTTTTTGGTTCTTTTTTTCAAAAAAGAACCGCTTGCTTTTGCCTGTCGCCCGGTCAAACCTAAGCCTTCGGCACGTCACGCGAAGCGCGCTCTTCGCATGACGTGCAAACCTGGCACTTGACCAACCGCCAGGTCGCCGCCACGGCAACTCAGCGCAGCCTCACTCACCCGCAGCGAAGGTTCGCCTCCGCCTGCGCACGGCGCAACCGCTCGAGCGCCTGCTTCGCCTGCGGCGTGTCGCGGAACAACCCGCCGCGCGGCCCCACGCCGGCCTGCTGCATGCTCAGCACCGTGCTCGCCTCCTCGTACTCGTCGTAGGTTATCCGGTTGGCAATCTCGTCGATGCTGCAGGCGCACGCCTCCAGCTTCTGGTGCTCGAACCCGTTGGCCGCCAGGCAGCCCACCACGTAGTCGGCCCGGACCGACGTCGGATAGTCGTGCAGCGGCGGCTTCGTC
>CAXUIR010000286.1:719-3230 GCA_964251005.1 uncultured Acetobacteraceae bacterium
GGCTGCGTCGCCGGGCTCTGCGCGTGCGCCACGGATGACGCTGCCAGCAGCCACGCCGCCGCGGTGCCCAGCCTCCACATCAGCTGGACGTCACTTGCCTTCCAAGAAAGTTCGGCGAAGTTCGCGAGAAATCTGGAGAATGTCATGGTCGAACTCGTCATCATATACTGCCTCGCCACGGACGCTAACAACTGCGTAGAAAAGCGCCTGCCAATGGAGGGCTTTCAGTCCCCCGTTGCATGCACAACGAGCGCCCAGCAGCGCGCGCAAGAGTACCTCGCCGAACATCCGAAATACACGCTGAAGAGCTTCCGCTGCGAGATGGACGTTCCGCGCCAGGCACCCGCCTGACTGATTTGTTGCAGTGCAGCTTGAGCCAGTCTCCAAATGCGGGACCAAAGTAGTACTTGTCAGCGTCACACAGTTCCCGTCCGTTGGGCCTCCCGATCCCGGCCGACCATCTGTCCGCACCGGCACCGGTTGTCGAAAGCTGAGGCCGTTCGTTGTGCATTGCAGCATCGAAACTGCGCCTGTTACAAGGCGTATAATTCATGTTCGTCTCCAAGCCGTACATGCGAACCAGCCGGCTGGACACCTTGACCTTTGGCGCTTCGTATAGACGTCGCTCACACGGCGCCGCCACGTAATGACCCGGTTGACCGGGCGAAACCAGGAGGAACTCCATGACCTACTCGCTTAAGCGCGCTCTCGCCGCGTCGGCCTGCGCGCTCTCGTTCGCAATACTGGCCGCATCACCCGTCCTGGCGCAGGAAGACCTGCAGACGATGTCGCGTGACGCCAACAACTGGGTCATCCCGCTCGGCAACTACGCAAGCCAGCGCTACAGCGACCTCAAACAGATCAACACCGCCACCGCCGCCAAGCTGCACCCGGTGTGGACCTTCTCGACCGGCGTGCTGCGCGGCCACGAGGGCGGTCCGCTGGTCATCGGCGACATCATGTACGTCTCCACCCCGTTCCCCAACACCGTCTTCGCGCTCGATCTGAACCACGAAGGCCGCATCGTCTGGAAATACGAGCCGAAGCAGGACAGCAACGTCATCCCCGTGATGTGCTGCGACACGGTCAACCGCGGCGTCGCCTACGGCGGCGGCCTGATCTTCCTGCACCAGGCCGACACCACGCTGGTCGCACTCGACGCAAAAACCGGCAAAGTCGCCTGGACCGCCAAGGACGGCGACTCCGGCAAGGGTGAGACCGGCACGTCGGCCCCGCTCGTCGTCAAGGACAAAGTCATCATCGGCGTCAGCGGCGGCGAGTTCGGCATTCAGGGCCGCCTGACCGCCTACAACATCAAGGATGGCAGCAAGGCGTGGGTCGCCTACACCTCCGGCACCGACGACATGATCAAGTTCGACCCCAACACCACCACCGAACTCGGCCATCCGGTCGGCGCCAACTCCTCCGTGAAGACCTGGAAGGGTGACCAGTGGAAGAACGGCGGCGGCGGCACCTGGGGCTGGATTTCCTACGACCCGGCGCTGAACCTCATCTACTACGGCTCCGGCAACCCCGGCACCTGGAACCCCACGCAGCGCCCGGGCGACAACAAGTGGTCGATGACGGTGTTCGCACGTGACGCAGACACCGGCATGGCAAAGTGGGTCTACCAGATGACCCCGCACGACCAGTGGGACTACGACGGCGTCAACGAGATGGTCCTCGCCGACCTGCCCGTGCACGGCAAGCAGACCAAGGCTCTCGTCCACTTCGACCGCAACGGCTTCGCTTACGTGCTCGACCGCGCCGATGGCAAGCTGCTTGAAGCTGAAAAATTCGACCCCGCGGTCAACTGGGCCAGCAAGATCGACCTCGCATCCGGCAAGCCGGTGCTGGTCAACCAGTTCGGCCCCGGCGCGCAGGGTGCGGACCACAACACCAAGAACGTCTGCCCGGCCGCGCTTGGCAGCAAGGACGAGCAGCCGAGCGCCTACTCGCCTACCAGCCACCTGTTCTTCGTGCCAACCAACCACGTCTGCATGGATTACGAGCCGTTCAAGGTAAGCTACACCGCCGGCCAGCCCTATGTCGGCGCCACGCTGTCGATGTACCCGCCGCAGGGCCAGAACAACCTCGGCAATTTCATCGCCTACGATGTCGACACCGGCAAGATCAAGTGGAGCGATCCGGAAACGTTCTCGGTGTGGTCGGGCGCTTTGGCAACTGCCGGCAACGTGGTGGCCTACGGCACGCTGGACGGCAACCTAAAGATCGTCGATCAGGCGCACGGCAAGCTGCTCTACTCCTTCAAGACCCCGTCCGGCATTATCGGCAACATCAACACCTACACCCACAACGGCAAGCAATACCTCGCCGTGCTCTCGGGTGTCGGCGGCTGGGCCGGCATCGGCATGGCGGCTGGCCTCAGCGAAGACAACGCCGGCCTCGGCGCCGTCGGCGCCTACAAGCAGCTGTCCAACTACACGCAGCTCGGCGGCGTGCTGACCGTGTTCGGCCTGTCGAACTGACATCACGTAACAACGGCCGCCC
>CAXUIR010000286.1:3240-3874 GCA_964251005.1 uncultured Acetobacteraceae bacterium
GGGTCGTGCCTTCAAGGAGACCTGGATGTTTACGCGTTACCTAAGCACACGCCGGGCGGCAGTAGCGGCCGCTGTCCTGGCGTCCGCCTTCGCCATGCCTTGGCTGGCGCACGCAACGGACACGTCGTCGAGCCAGAAGCCGTACACGGTCAAGGACGGCAAGGTCGACATCAACACCTACCACGGCTACTTGTACTACGGTGACCAGTGCATGCGCTGTCACGGTCCCGACGGCATGGGCAGCTCCTACGCCCCGAAACTGGTCGACAGCCTCAAGCACATGACGAAGGAGCAGGTCGAGAGCACCATCATCAACGGCCGCAAGAACGTCACCACCAGCAACCAGAACGTCATGCCGGCTTTCGGCACCAACGAGGACGTCGTCGAGAACATCGACAACATCTACAACTACCTGCTGGCACGTTCCAACGGCGACCTGCAACGCGGCCATCCGGAGCATCTTGATCCGTGAAGCAAGCAAGCAGTTCTTTTTTGAAAAAAAGAACCAAAAAACTCTTGTCTCCTGGCTACCCGGCGTTTGAACGATCCGCGACAGCCCGCGCAAAGGTTTTTTGCTTCTTTTTTTCAAAAAAGAAGGCCTTGCTTGCTTACCTGTTTTTCCCCGCCCTAGCCC
>CAXUIR010000287.1:0-3844 GCA_964251005.1 uncultured Acetobacteraceae bacterium
ATGCTGCCCGGATCGTACAGGTAGTTGACCATGACGCCGAACGATTCGCGCATGCCGCGGGCCGACCGGTTGCCCAGCCAGTCGATACGCTCCAGCCGCGCGCCGTTGCCGAGATGGAACCGCGCCACCGCGTCGATCTTCTCCCCGCCCTGGCCGCTCCGCGTGAGATAGGTGGCGGCCAGCCGCAGCAGCGGTCCGCGCAGGGCCCTTGCCCGCTCCGGCTGCTCCCACCAGCAGCCTTCGGTCATGGCTTCGAAGCGCGATTGTGCCGGCAGGCCCGCCTCGCCGAGCGCCGCATCCTCCTCGGCGGTCAAGGGCGAGCTTTCGGCCTCCCATTGCCGGTCGAGCCAGGCGCGGAACCCCGGCACCGGCGAGAGCGTGGCGAAGCGCTTGAGCTGCGGCAGCTCCGCCTTCAGCTCCTCGACCACCTGCTTGATGAGGAAGTTGCCGAAGCTGACGCCGCGCAGCCCCTCCTGGCAGTTGGAGATGGAGTAGAAGATGGCGGTGTCGGCGCCGGCGGGCGGCGTGCCGGCCGGGTCGACGGGCGGTGCGAGCAGCGGCTGCACGGCGTTGGCGAGGCCCGCGGTCAGCGCCACCTCGACGAAGATCAGCGGCTCGTTGGGCAGCGCCTGGTGGAAGAAGGCGAAGCAGCGGCGGTCAGGCAGCAGGCGGCGGCGCAGGTCGACCCAGCCGTCGATCTCGTGCACCGCCTCGTAGGTGATCAGCTTCTCCAGCACGGCGGCCGGCGTCTGCCAGTCGATGCGGCGCAGCTCCAGAAAGCCGCGGTTGAACCAGCTGGAGAACAGGTGGAGCAGGTCGTAGTCCAGCGGTTGCAGGGCGGGGTCGGCCTTCAGTTCGGCCAGCACTTCCTGGCGGACGTCCAGCAGCATCGCCGTGCCGCCGGTCGCCATGTTCATCCGGCGCAGCAGCTCCTGGCGCGGCGGCTCGGCGGCCGCGTGCAGCTTGGTCGCACTCTCCGGACCTGGCGCCTCGAGGTAGGCTTGTGCCGCCTGGTGGAGCTTGGCGTCGTCAGGCGCGAAGCCGCAGCTGATGCTACGCAACACGGCCAGCCGCTCCTCCCGGCTCAGGCTGCGCAGGCAGGCGGTCAGCTCGCGCGAGACGACGGCACCCGACGCCTCGCCACGTTCGGAGAGCAGCGCATGCAGCAGAGCCTGCGCCCGCGCCGGCCCCGCCACGTCGCCGGACGGCACCCGGGCGAAGGTCAGCCCCTGCTCGGCAATGCCGGCCCAAAGCCGGTCCAGCCAGGATCGCTGCGTGGTGGTCTGTCCCATAAAGATTCTCCCAGCTAGGCCGACACGCCTCCCCAAAGCGCCCCGACGAGAGCAAAAGTTTTTTGGTTCTTTTTTTCAAAAAAGAACCGCTTGCCTTCGCTTGTGCTTCAAGCAGCCAAACCCAGGGAGCGCCAGCGTGCCAGACCAACCCAACCCCCGTCTCCTCACCGGCCCGCTCTCCGGCGCCGTCATCCTGGACCTCTCCCGCATCCTGGCCGGCCCGTACTGCACGCTGCTGCTGCACGAGCTGGGCGCCCGCATCATCAAGGTGGAACCGCCGCAGGGCGACGACGCGCGCGCCTACGGGCCGTTCAAGGACGGCCAGTCACAGTATTTCGCCGCCATCAACCGCGGCAAGGAGTCGATTGCGCTGGACCTCAAGCAGCCGGCCGACCGCGCCATCCTCGAGCGGCTGCTGGCGCGCGCCGACGTGCTGCTGGAGAACTTCCGCCCCGGCACGATGGAGAAGCTGGACCTCGGCTGGGACGTGCTGCACGCGCGCCATCCGAGGCTGATATACGCGGCGGCGTCCGGCTTCGGCCACACCGGACCGGAGTCGAAAAAGCCGGCCTACGACATGATCGTGCAGGGCTTAGGCGGCATCATGTCGGTCACCGGTCACCCGGGGGCAGCGCCGGCGCGGATCGGCGTCTCCATCGGCGACTTGGGCGCGGGCATCTACACCGCGCTGGGCATCGCGTCGGCGCTGTATCATCGCGAGCGGACTGGCGAGGCGGTGAAGGTCGACGTCTCGATGCTCGATTGCCAGCTCTCGCTGATGGAGAATCCGGCAATGCGCTACTTCACCACGGGCGTGGTGCCGGGGCCGATGGGCGGGCGGCACGCGACGATCACGCCGTTCGCCATCTTCGAAACGCAGGACAAGCCGATCGTGATTGCGGCCGGCAACGACGGGCTGTTCCGCAAGCTGTGCGCGGCACTTGGCCAGCCCGGCTGGGCAGACGACCCGCGCATGGCCACCAACGAGAGCCGGCGCGGCGTGGCGGCCGAACTGTCGGAGATGATCGAGGCGGCGCTGGCCACGCATCCGGCCGCGCACTGGCTGGCGCTGCTCGAGGCGCAGGGCATCCCGGCCGGGCCGATCAACGACGTGGCAGAGGCGCTGGCCCACCCGCAGGTGGAAGCACGGCGCATGGTGGTGCACGCGGATGGCGAGCGGATGGTGGGCAACCCGGTGAAGATACATCCGCACGCGGCGAACGATGATGGGGTGCGCACGCCGGCGCCGGCGCTGGACGGGGATCGGGAGAGGTTGCTGGCGGAGTTTACCTAGGCAAGAAAGCAAGCGGTTCTTTTTTGAAAAAAAGAACCAAAAAACTTCTGTTGCTGCTGTCGCGGAGTCGCCCGCAGCGTGTACCCAGGGAACAAAAGTTTTTTGCTTCTTTTTTTCCAAAAAAGAAGGCCTTGCTTTCTTACTTCTGTCCAATCGTCGTCGTCTTCTCCGCACCCGCCTCGTCCAGCGCCAGGTTCGTCTCCAGCACGTTCACCCGCGCGGCGCCGATGAACCCGAACTCCGGCCCCTGCGTGTGCGCCGCCACGATCGCCTGCACCGCGTCTGGCGACAGGCCGCGCGCCTTGGCCACGCGTGCCACCTGCAGCGAAGCGGTCTCCGGCGATACGTCCGGATCGAGCCCGGAGGCGGACGTCGTCACCATGTCGGCCGGCACGTTCGCAGCACCGGCCTTGGCGACGTCGGCGGTGACGCGATCCACCAGCGTCTTGGAGGTAGGCGAGAGGTTGGACGCGCCGGACTCGCTCGCGTCGTAGGGGGTGGACACCTGCTTGGAGGAGTCCTTCGGGTCGGCGCCCATCAGCGCAGAGGGGCGGCCGTGCAGGTATTTGTCGCTGGTGAAGTCCTGGCCGAGCAGGCGGGAGCCGACCGCCTGGCCGTTGCGGACGATCATGCTGCCGTTGGCCTGCGACGGGAACGCGAGCTGTCCCAGCTCCACGAAGCCCACCGGAAAGACGATGCCGGTCAGCACGGTGAACAGGGCGATCATCACGACCACAGGGCGGATGTGCGAAACCATCGTGTGTTCCTCAGGCGAAGATGTGCAGGGTGGTCAGCACCAGGTCGATCGCCTTGATGCCGACGAATGGGGCGACGATGCCGCCCAGGCCGTAGATCAGCAGGTTGCGTTGCAGCAGCGCGGCAGCCCCCACCGCACGGAACTTCACGCCGCGCAGCGCCAGCGGCACGAGGGCCACGATGATCAGCGCGTTGAAGATCACCGCCGACATGATGGCACTCTGCGGCGTGGAGAGGTGCATGATGTTCAGCGCGCCGAGCTCCGGATAGGTCGCCACGAAGATCGCCGGCAGGATCGCGAAGTATTTGGAGATGTCGTTGGCGATGCTGAACGTGGTCAGCGACCCGCGGGTGATCAGCAGCTGCTTGCCGATCTCGACAATCTCAATCAGCTTGGTGGGATCGCTGTCGAGGTCGACCATGTTGCCGGCCTCGCGTGCGGCCTGCGTGCCGGTCTGCATCGCCACGCCCACGTCGGCCTGTGCGAGTGCCGGCGCGTCGT
>CAXUIR010000288.1:0-1108 GCA_964251005.1 uncultured Acetobacteraceae bacterium
GCGCCGTGCGCAACCACCGCGACTGGCCAAGCCCGGCCAGCCTGCTCCCGGAGACACAGCGATGACCCCAGAGGCCCTGATCCGCGCCTATTACGCCGCCTTCAACGCCGGCGACTTCGCCGGCATGGTGGCGTTGCTGACCGACGACGTGGCGCACGACGTCAACCAGGGCGAGCGCCAGGTCGGCCGCGATGCGTTCGCTGCCTTCATGGCCAAGATGGACGCCTGCTACAGCGAGCGCCTGGAGGACATCGAGGTCTTCACCGGCGCGGGCGAGCGCGCCGCGGCAGAGTTCACCGTGCACGGCACCTACAAGGCGAGCGATGCCGGGCTGCCGCCGGCGACCGGGCAGACCTACGTGCTGCCGGCGGGGGCGTTCTTTACGTTGCGGGATGGTCGGATAGCTCGGGTGACGAACTATTATAACTTGAGCGATTGGTTGCGGCAGGTGGGTGGGTAGAAAGCAAGCAAGCGGTTCTTTTTTGGAAAAAAGAACCAAAAAACTTTTGTTCTCTTGAGTGTGCCGTGTGCGGCAGGTCGTCGACTTGTCGGCATGTCGCACGCGTTTCCGCGCCACGTACCTCAGGAACAAAAGTTTTTTGGTGCTTTTTTTCAAAAAAGAACTGCTTGCCTTCCTTGTAACTTGCCTGGCGCGCGTCCCACGCGCTTCCTGCCGCCCATGCGCAGGGAAGCCGGCTTCACCCTGATCGAAATCCTGGTCACCCTCGCCATCCTCGGCGTGGCGATGGGCCTGATCATCGGCCGCGGCCCGATGAACAGCCGCGGCCTGCAGGTGCGCGCGGCGGCCGGCGCTATCGCGCAGAGCCTGCGCGCCGCCCGCGCTCAGGCCATCGCCACCGACCAGGACGTCTCCGTCGCCATCGACCCCGGCCGGCACGCCTTTGCCATCGACCGCGGGCCGGTCCGCACGCTTGCCGCCGACATCCCGTTCGACGTGCTGCCGCCGGCGTTGCGCGGCCCGGGCACCGTGCGGCTGATCCGCTTCTCGCCGGACGGCAGTGCGACCGGCGGCGAGGTGCGGCTCGGCGCCGGCCGGCATCGCCTCGGCATCAGCGTGGAGTGGCTGACCGGCCGCGTGGTGGTTGCC
>CAXUIR010000288.1:1118-3843 GCA_964251005.1 uncultured Acetobacteraceae bacterium
CCCTGATCGCGCCGCCGGCTTCACACTGCTCGAGGTGATGATCGCCTTTGTCATCGCCGCGCTCGCGATGGGCGCGCTGTTCGGCGGCACCGTGTCCGGCCTGGATGCGACCTCGGTGGCCGCGCGCTACGACGAGGCGATCTCGCTGGCGCAGTCGCATCTGGCGGGCATCGGCCGCGGCGCCGGCATCGCAAAGCAGGACACCAGCGGGGCGGAAGGCGAGGGCTTCACCTGGCGCCTGCTCGTGCGCGAGGCGGGGTCGCGCCAGTTGACCCTGAGCGACCAGGACCGCGCCAACGACGTCAAGCCGAGCCGGGCGGTGCTGTACGACGTGGTGGTGACGGAAAGCTGGAAGGCGGGCGGGCGGGAGCGGCAGGTGACGCTGGCGACGCGCCGGTTCGACGTGCGCGCGGCAGAAGGGTCGTAAGCAAGATGTTCCTGAAGAAAAACAATCAAAAAGCTTTCGCCAGCGCCATCGCACGCGCGTCCCACGAGCGCGCGACAGCGGAAGCAAAAGTTTTTTGCTTCTTTTCTTCAAAAAAGAAGGCCTTGCCCTCCGGCTTCACCCTGATCGAGGTCATCGTAGCCCTGGTGGTGCTAGGCTTCGTCCTCGCCGGCCTGGCGCAAGCCACCCGGTTCGGCATGTCCGCCTGGGCGCTGGAGACCAGGCTCGCCGAGAACTCCGCCCAGCTCGAGCGCATGGACCGCGTACTGCGCCGGCTGATCGAGCAGGCCTCGCCGCCGGTTTCCACCGACGACAAGCCGCTGGCCGGCGAGGAGCACCGGCTGACGATGATGACGCTGCTGCCCGACGAGCCGCAGACCCCGCCGGTGCGCCACGCGCAGGTTGCCATCGGCGTGGACGACCGCCACCGCCTTGTGCTGCGCTGGGTTGCTCATCCCAACGCGGTGCCGATCGGCACGCCGCCGAGACAGCAGGAGATCGTGCTGGCGGACGGTGTGGAGCGGATCGACCTGGCCTACCGCGCGTCGGCTGCGGACGGCGGCAAGTGGAGCAAGACCTGGACCGAGGGCGCGCTGCCGGCGCTGGTGCAGGTTCATTTTGTGCTGCCGAAGGGCAAGCACCGCTGGCCCGACATGGCCGTGCCAACCTTGCTGGACACCAATGGAAGTTTCTAGAATTGCCGGTTCGATAGGCCAGGCAAGCGATTCTTTTTTGAAAAAAAGAACCAAAAGACTTTTGTTTCCTTGGGCGCACGCCGCAGAGACCTCCGCGACAGCAGGGACGAAAGTCTTTCGCTTCATTTCTTCAGAAAAGAAGATCTTGCCTTCCTTGCTGCGGCGGCTCCGCGCAACCGCCCGCGTCGAGGCCTCTCTTGGTTCCGACCACGGCTTCGCCCTGCTCCTCGTGCTGTGGACGATGGCCCTGCTCTCCCTGCTGGCGGCGCAGGTGACGGGAAGCGGCCGGGCTGAAACCAGGCTATCCTCTGCGTTGAGGGGCGGTGCGCAATTGCAGGCAGCGGCCGACGCGGCGGTGGCGGAGACCATCTGGCACATGCTGGACGGCGGCGGCGATTACTGGGCGCCCGGCGCAATGATCCGGGTGCTGGACGAGCCTGCTGGCCGCGTGCTGGTGAGTGTCACCGACGAGCGCGGCAAGCTGGACATCAACCAGGCGCAGCCGGCGCTGCTGCAGGCGTTGTTCTCCGTCCTCGGCGCGGACCGCAGCACGGCGCAGACGGTGTCCGCCGCCATTGCGGACTGGCGGTCCCAGCAGCCGGGTGGTCCGGACGCGGACTCGCCCACGACGGCGAGCTACCGCGCGGACGGACGGCGCTGGGGTCCGGCCGGGCAGGAGTTCCAGCGGCTGGACGAGCTGAAGCTGGTGCTGGGCATGACTCCGGCGCTGTATCAGGCGAGCCTGCCCTACTTAACGCTGGCGCTAGAGCAGGCGCCGTGGACGTCGTACGCGAGCCCGGCGGTGCTGGCGGCCATCATGCGGGCCAAGCGCGACTCTGGCCTGACGGTGGACCCTGCGGACGCGCGTGGGCCGATCGTGCTGAAGATAGAGGCGCGCGCTGCCGGTCCGGACGGGGCCGCGTTCGTCAGGCGTGCGCTGTTCCGGCTGGACGGGACGTTGAGCGGGCCTGCCTGGAAGTATCGGGTGCTGAGTTGGGAGGATGGAGTGGGGAGGTAAGCAAGGCCTCCCTTTTCGAGAAAAAGAAGCAAAAAGCTTGTGCTTCCGCTGTCGCGTCACTCTCCCGCGAGCGCGCGACAGCGGAGACAAAATTTTTTTGGTTCTTTTTTTCAAAAAAGAACCGCTTGCTTGCCTTACCGCCGCCACCAGCCCTTCCGCTTCGGCGCGTCCGCCGCCTCGCTGCCAACGATGATCGGCTGGACCACCGGTCCTGCCACCGGCTCGGCGGGCTTCGGCACGGCATCCTCTTCCGCCACCACCGGCGTCTCTGACACCAGCCGCAAGCCAGGGTTCTGCTCGGCCTCGGGTGGCATGTCCGCGTGTGCCGCCGCCGGCGGCGCCATCGGAGGTTCGGTGCGCTGTTCGGCCTGCTCGATGGCGTCGAAGATGTCCAGACCTGTGCTGGCGAAGGGGTCCGCCGGGGTCGGGCCGACATACGGGGTGTAGGCGGGCGGCACGTAGGCCGGGGCTGCCGGCACGGCTGGTGCCTCGCTGGCTGCTTCGGCCGGCTCGCCTGCCTCGGCTTCGCCGTCCGGCTTGCGTCGGCGGCGGGCGCCGCGGGGGCCG
>CAXUIR010000289.1:0-3840 GCA_964251005.1 uncultured Acetobacteraceae bacterium
GACAGCCGACGCAAAAGCTTTTTGCTTCTTTTTCTCGAAAAAGAAGGCCTTGCTTCCTTCACTGTACCCCATCGTAAGCGCGACGCGCCTGCTCAATCCGCGCATGATGCGTCCGCGCCCACAGGCTGAGCGTCTCGACCGGCTCGCGCAACGACATCCCCAATTCCGTCAGCTCGTAATCCACTCGCGGCGGCGTGCTGGGCGTCACCGTGCGCGTCACCAGTCCGTCGCGCTCCAGCCCGCGCAACGTCAGCGTCAGCATGCGCTGCGAGATGCCGCCCACCATGCGCTTGACCTCGTTGAACCGCCGTGGACCGCCGCCCAGCAGCGCCACGATCAGCACGCTCCACTTGTCGCCGATGCGCACCAGGATGGCGCTTACCGCCCGGCAATCCTGGCTCTCGCGCTCGACGAACCGCCTGGTTCCCTCCGTGTGCCCTGGTTCCAGCATTGTGCCTCCTTGCGAGCCCCTCATCTGGGCACGCATATAGCCCAGGTCACCATTCGGAACCAAAGGGACATATGCCATGAAGCTCCTGCACGTCGATTCCAGCATCCTGGGCGAGAACTCCGTCAGCCGGACCATCTCGGCCGCCGCGGTCGCCCGGTTGAAGGAACTCGATCCGGGCGTTGAGGTCACCTACCGAGACCTCGCCGCAAATCCGCTCCGCCACCTCTCCGGCGCCTACCTCGCCGGCAGGGACGCCAACGAGATGCACGACCAGGCGCTGCAGGAGGACGTGGACCTCGGTGGCGCCGCATTAGCCGAGTTCCTCGCCGCCGACATCGTCGTCGTCGGCTCGCCGATGTACAATTTCACCGTTCCCAGCCAGCTGAAAAGCTGGGTCGACATGATCCTCGTTCCCGGCAAGACGTTTCACTATACCGAACGCGGGCCGGAAGGCCTGGCCGGCGGCAAGCGTGTTGTCCTCGCTCTCTCGCGCGGCGGCATCTACAGCGCCGGCGCGCCGCACGCCGGGTTCGACCACCAGGAATCCTACCTGCGCGCGGTGTTCACCTTCATGGGCATCACCGACATCGACGTGCTGTGCGCAGAGGGCGTGGCGTTTGGTCCGGAGAAGCGGCAGGAGGCGCTGGACGGCGCTGTCGCGAACGCGCGGTTGCTGGAAGCGGCATGAAGCAAGCAGCTATAATAGAAAAATAGAATCAAAAAACTTTTGCCCCTGCTGTCGCGGACTCTCCTGCAGCGTGCACCAGGAAAACAAAGTTTTTTGGTTCTTTTCAGACAGGAACCGCTTGCTTCCTCCCCAACAAAACCATCGCCACCAACGCGCAAATCCCCGCCAACGCAAACGGCGCCCCAGGAAAGCGCACCGACAGCAAATGCGCGGTGAACGCGTAGAACAGCCCGGCCGTGATGACCGGCGCGAACACCGCCGTCAGCCCTTCCACCGCCGCGAGCAAGCCCTGCATCTCCCCTTGCGTGTCCACCCCGCCGCGTCCTGCCACCATCGCCCGCACCGACGGCGTCGCCAGCCCACCGAGCGCGATCAGCATGACCGCCGGCAGCACCGTCCACCCCGCCAGTGCCAGCGCCAGCACGCCGTAGCCGAGGGCGCCGGCCGCGTAGCCGATGACCGCGGTCGCCCGCTCGCCCACCCGGCCGGTGACGTAGCGCAGCAGCAGGCCCTCCACCGCCGCCTGCGAGAGCCCGACCACCGCCAGCACCAGGCCGTTGCGCCGGGTGCCCCAGTGGAAGCTGTAGCCGGTGAACAGCACCAGGCTGCTCTGCACGGCGCCAAGCCCGATCCAGGTGCAGGACCACGCGACCGCCAGGCGCCGCAGCGCGCGGTCTCCCGCCACGCGGGCCAGCAGCTTGAACGGGTTGGCACGCGCCGTGTCCAGCGGACGGCGCCGGTCGCCGGCAAGGCTCTCCGGCAGAACGAACACGCCGAAACAGAGGTTCACAAACGATAGGCCCGCTGCGACGAGAAAGGGCAGCCGCAGGCCAAAACCGCCGAGCACGCCGCCCAGCGCCGGCCCGATCACGAAACCCGCGCCGAACGTCGCGCCGATCAGTCCGAACAACCGCGGCCTGTCCTCCGGCTCGGTCACGTCGGAGATGTAGGCGGTGGCGGCTGCAACGTTGGCCGAGGTGGCGCCGGCGATCAGCCGCCCGGCGAACAGCCACCACATGTTTGGCGCCACCGCCAGCAGCACGTAGTCGCAGCCCAGCCCGAAGACCGACGCCAGGATGACCGGGCGCCGTCCGAAGCGGTCGCTCAGCTCGCCCAGCAACGGCGCGGCGAAAAACTGCATGCTGGCGTAGGCGGCGATCAACGCACCCACCCAGGGTGCCGCGCGGTTCGGCGGCAGGTGCCCGAGTTTTTCCACCAGGCCGGGCACGATCGGCGCCACGATGCCGACGCCCAACGCGTCCAGGCCGAGCGTAGCGAGGACGAACGCCACGGAGGCACGGTTGGAACGCGACATGGCGGCCTAGCGGAGCAGCGCCTCAGGAGTTGCACGCCCTGGCACACAGGTGATTCGCCGCTGCGGCGGAGCCGGGCTAGCGTTGCGCCCAGCGTGCCACGTTCCCCCCTGCCCCGCTTTCTTTGGCTCTACAGCGCGATGTTCGCTGCCTTCGGCGTTGCCTCGCCGTTCCTGCCGGCGCTGCTGAAGCAGGACGGGCTGAACCCCAACGCGCTGGGCGTGGTGCTGGCGGGCGGCACGGCGGTGCGGCTGATCACCGGCCCGCTGGGCGGACGCCTGTCGGACCGCACCGGACGGCCCCCGCTGGTGCTGGCCGGGTTCATGGCGGCCTCTGCCCTGGTGGCCTGCGGCTACGTGCCGGCGCGCGGCCTGGCTTTGCTTCTGCTGGTGAGCGTGCTGCACGCCTCCGTGTTGGCGCCGCTGACGCCGGTGGCCGACACGCTGGCGCTGGGCTCGGCGGACGAGCAGCCAGGCTTCTCCTACGGCTGGGTCCGCGCGGCGGGGTCGGCGGCGTTCATCGTCGGCACCCTGGTCTCCGGCCAGGCGGTGGGGTGGTGGGGGCTCGGCGTGGTCGTGTGGCTGAACGCCGGGTTGCTGGCCGTCGCCGCCTGCCTCGCACCTCGCCTGCCCAATCGGGTTGCCGGCACGGCCAACGAGACTGCGCCGTCCGGCCGCGGCGGCCTGGCGGCGGCCTTCGCCGTGCTGCTGCGGGTGCCGATATTCGCCCGGCTGATGGTGGTGGTGGCGCTGATCGGCGGCAGCCACGCGATGCATGACGGCTTCGAGGTGATACGCTGGCGCAGCGCCGGCCTCTCGCCCAGCCAGTGCAGCGTGTTGTGGGCAGCCTCCGTCGCTGCCGAGGTGGTGGTGTTCTTCTGGGCCGGGCCGCGTCTGCTGGCGGCACTCGGGCCGCGGCGCGCGCTGCTGCTGTCCGCATCGGCCGGGGTGGTGCGCTGGGGTGCCGCGGCCAGCACGGCCTGGTTCCCGGCGCTGCTGCTGGTCGAGCCGCTGCACGGACTGACCTTCGCGCTGATGCACCTGGCCTGCATGGACGTGATCGCGCACGCAGTGCCGGCCCGCCTGGCGGCGACCGCGCAGGCCTTCTACGCAACGGTGGCGATGGGCGCGTTCTCGAGCGTGGTGACGCTGGTGTCCGGCCCGCTTTACGGCACGTTCGGGGCGGCTGCGTTCTGGGGGATGGGGGGGCTGTGTGCGGCGGCCTTGCTCGTCACCTACGGCATGCGCGTGCAGGTGACGCAAAGCCCGGGCGTCCACGATGGGGTTGTCTGACCGGCGATCCGAGACGTTGACCTGTTTTACCAGCGCGCCGCCGCGTTGGCACCCGTAGGGGCAAAAAAAACCCACGCCATAATTTGTGAAAAAAAA
>CAXUIR010000290.1:0-2261 GCA_964251005.1 uncultured Acetobacteraceae bacterium
GTAAAGAACCGTTTCACCAGCCGGTCCTCCAACGAGTGGAACGAGACCACCACCAGCCGCCCGCCGGGTGCGAGCAACTCGGCCGCTGCCGCCAGCGCGCGCTCGATCTCACCCAATTCGTCGTTCACCCGGATGCGCAGCGCCTGAAAGCTGCGGGTGGCCGGGTGGATGCCGTCGCGCGAGCTCGGCATGGCACCTCGGATGATGGCAGCAAGCTGCCCCGTGGTCTCGATCGGCGCCTCTTCCCGTGCGGCGACGATCGCGCGCGCGACGCGGCGGGAGAGCCGTTCCTCGCCGAACTGGTACAACGTGTCGGCCAGTTCCGCCTCGCTCAGCTGAGCCACCAGGTCGGCGGCCGACGTGCCGCTGCGGCTCATCCGCATGTCGAGCGGACCGTCGCCGCGGAAGCTGAAGCCGCGCTCGGGATCGTCGATCTGGAAGCTGGAGACGCCGAGATCCAGCACCACGCCGTCCAGCGCGTCCACGCCGGCCGCGTGCAGCAACGTCAGCATGTCGCCGAACGCGCCTTGGATGAGGTGCAGCCGGCCGGGATAGGCGGCTGCCAGCGCAGCACCGCGGGCGATGGCGTCCGGGTCGCGGTCGATCGCCCACAGCGTGCAGGCCGCCCGCTCGAGCATGGCACGCGCGTAGCCGCCGCCGCCGAACGTCGCGTCCAGATAGCGGCCGCCGTCACGCACGCACAGCGCGTCGAGCACTTCGGGCAGCAGGACGGGGATGTGACTCATGCCGGCGCCGCCGCGGGCAGGGTCAGGCGCCGGGACCGCGCACGCTCGCGCGCCTCCGCGCGGCGCCGCTCTGCGGCTGCCGGCTCCCATATCTGAAAGGTTCGGCCGAGACCCATGAAGACCACCGCGTCCGCCAGGCTCGCGTGCTGCACCAGCACGTCCGGCAACACAATGCGTCCTTCCTTGTCCGATTCGACAGGGTAGGCGTCCGAATAGAGCACCTGCACCAAATCCTCGTGGTCCTCGCCGAATACGTCCAGCCGGTCGAGCGGCGTCGCGAGCTCCTCGAACACCGACGCAGGCCAGCCTTCCACACACGGGTATGTATGGGACTGGCGTAGCACGAGCGGACTGGCCCCTTCCACCGACAACGCACGCAGCGCGGCCCGGAACGGCGCGGGGATGCTGACCCTGCCTTTCGCGTCGATCCTGTTCAGGTGCGTGCCAAGGAAGTGGCTCATCCGTGTGCGCTGTCCGACCCCCCATCCGCATCAGCTGTCCCGTCCTCCGCCGCAATGTGGATGACTACACCGCTTGGGATGACGTGGGATAGCATGGGCCAGCATGGGCGTCAAAGGAAATGCGCTGGCAAGCAACGATTTTTCAGGCAGGAAATCGTTGAAAATCAGTATATTAGCCGCCGCGTGTGAGCGGGCTGACGCAAGCCCATGAACCTATTCAGTATTCATGCTCCGTTCTTGTGGATAAACCTGTGCACAAGTTTTCAGGGGCAGAAAGCGGTTCTTTTTTGAAAAGAAAGAACCAAAAAACTTCGCTCTCTGACGGGCGCGGTGCGGAGAGTTTTGCGACAGCCGACAAGGACTTTTGCTGCGCCGTTCAGTCCTAGCAGCGAACATCCCCTCCGAGAGGTCGGCTACGTTCGACACGCGATCGCCGTCTGGCCTTTTCAAGGGCCACGCCGCCTACAGGGGCAGCTCACGCGAGCTGTGGGCAGGGATTCACCGTTACGAAGCAAGCAAGGCCTTCTTTTCTGAAGAAAAGAAGCAAAAGACTTTTGTCTCCGCTGTCGCGGACTCATCCGGAGAGCGCGCGACAGCGGAGTCAAAAGTTTTTTGGTCCTTTTTTTCAAAAAAGGACTGCTTGCTTTTTGCGAGTCGGCATCAAAGCCGGCTGGTCCGACATCGAAGGAAGCCGGGCGTTACAGCCGCCTGGCGATAATGCTTGAGCGCTGACGGCGTTCGCTCCGAAACTTGGGTCCGCCCTTCTCTTTCTTGAAGAAAACGCTTCTGAGACCCACCAGGAAAGGCTGCCAGACGGCCTGTAAGCCGGGTTCTGTCCCCGCCTTGCGGCGATGGACGGCCATTCCTCTGCGACGCGCGTTACCGCGCGCCTGACGCGACCAACCCGGACGGCGAGGCGGGAATGCCCCAGGACATCGGTGTGACCCGTGCCCAGCCGCCCCTATTCGGTCTTGCTCCCGGTGGGGTTTACCCTGCCGCCCCTGTTGCCAGAAGCGCGGTGCGCTCTTGCCGCACCGTTTCACCCTTGCCGTCC
>CAXUIR010000290.1:2271-3839 GCA_964251005.1 uncultured Acetobacteraceae bacterium
AGGCCGGCAGGTACAATTCGCCACGTGTGGCGTGTGGAAACAGCCACCCCGCCGTTCACGGCTAGGTGCATCTTGGATTCTGCAGAAAGCCAATCGCTCACCGGGCAAAAGCCGGCACCGCGGGGTTCGACACCGCACGACCGTCGTCGACCGCTCCGGCGGCCTCTATCCTGCAGTCCACAAGGACGATTTTCCCGCCACTGTCGGTGCCCTCTTGCGCGGGCGGGTTCGCATGTCCGACAGGCACGAGAAGAAAATAGCCAATCACCGTCGCCGCCACCGGCTTGTAGCTGAAGGTAAAAGCAGCAACGCAAACTTCAAGCCGAATGCAACTCGGCAAGCCGGCGAACCTGTAAGTTGCCGAAGGATGCTGCGCCGCCGCTCTGGTCACGTCGGCATCAACGCCGGACTCGGCGCGCGCGGATGGCGACCTCGAAGACGTGACGGCCGGCGACATGCTCGCCGGCCAGCGTCATCGGCGGCCCTTGCACGTCCGCCTGCTGAATATGCTGCATCAGGCCGTCCGCGAGGCCAGGTGTCTCTTCCGGCTTTGTCGTCTTGCAACCGGTCACGTGGCCGTCCGGAGTAACCGCACAATCCGACCTTGCAGCGGATTCGGCGTCGACCCTGCGCTGGCCTGGAGAAAGCCGGGACACGAATGCCTGGAGAACCGGGGCGACGACCTGCCGCAGCACGGGAGTGTCGTCGTAGGTTGCGGCAGCAGGCGTGTTGACACTCGACACTGCATCGGCGCCTGCAGACATGGCTGGCGAGGTGGCAAGCGCGAGGCAGACGAGGCGACCCGCTCGCCACCGCCTGCGCATCGTCACAGCCCCAGTAACAACCGCCGCGGATCCTCAATCCCCTCCTTCACCCGCACCAGAAAACTCACCGCCTCTTTCCCGTCGATGACCCGGTGGTCGTACGACAGCGCCAGGTACATCATCGGCCGTATCTCGACCTTTCCGCCCACCGCCACAGGCCGGTCCTGTATCTTGTGCATCCCCAGGATCGCCGATTGCGGCGGGTTGAGGATCGGCGTGCTCATCAACGACCCGTAGGTGCCGCCGTTGGTGATGGAGAAACTTCCGCCGGTCAGCTCCTCCAGCTTCAGCTGACCGTCGCGCGCACGCCGGCCTGCACCGGCGATCGCCGCCTCGATCTGCGCGAAGCTCATGTTCTGCGTGTCGCGCAGCACCGGCACCACAAGCCCGGAGGGCCCGCCTACTGCGATGCCCATGTGCACGTAGTTCTTGTAGACGATGTCCTCGCCGTCGATCTCCGCGTTCACCGCCGGGTATTCGTGCAGGCCGGCGATGCAAGCACGCACGAAGAAGCTCATGAATCCCAGCCGCACGCCGGCGTTCTTCTTCTCGAAGGCGTCCTTGTACTCGCTGCGGAGAGTCATCACCGCGGACATGTCCACCTCGTTGAAGGTGGTCAGCATTGCCGCCGTGTTCTGCGCCTCCTTCAGCCGCTGCGCGATGGTGCGGCGCAGCCGCGTCATCCGCACCCGCTCCTCGCGCGCATCCGCCGCCCTGGGCGCCTTGGACGCGGCTTGCACGGAC
>CAXUIR010000291.1:0-3830 GCA_964251005.1 uncultured Acetobacteraceae bacterium
CGCCGGCGGCACCCGCAACATCGCCGGCACCAACCACTACCACGTGCTGCTGGAGCAGGAGCTGGCCGACCTGCACCACAAGGACGCGGCCCTGCTGTTCAACTCCGGCTACATGTCCAACTGGGCGGCGATCGGCACGCTCGCCTCGCGCCTGGCCGGCTGCGTGGTGCTGTCGGACGCCAAGAACCACGCCAGCATGATCGAGGGCGCCCGCCACAGCCGCGCCCGCATTGAGGTGTTCGCCCACAACGACCCGGCCGACCTGGACCGCCGCCTCGCCGCTCTCGACCCCGCGCTGCCGAAGCTGGTGATGTTCGAGAGCATCTACTCGATGGACGGCGACATCGCGCCCATCGCCGAGATCTGCGACGTCGCCGCCCGCCACAACGCGCTCACCTACCTCGACGAGGTGCACGCCGTCGGCCTCTATGGCCCGCGCGGCGGCGGCATCGCCGAGCGGGAAGGACTGATGGACCGCGTGGACGTGATCGAAGGCACGCTGGCCAAGGGCTACGGCGTCATCGGCGGCTACATCACCGGCTCTGCCAACCTGGTGGACTACGTGCGCAGCTTCGCCAGCGGCTTCATCTTCACCACCGCGCTGCCGCCGGCAATAGCCGCCGGCGCGCTGGCCAGCATCCGCCACCTCAAGGGCAGCGACGCCGAACGCCTCGAGCAGCGCCGCCTGGTGGCTCTGCTGCGCCGCCGCCTGGACCAGGCCGGCGTGCCGCACCAGGCCAACCCGAGCCACATCGTGCCGGTGATGGTGGGCGACGCCGCGCTGTGCAAGCAGATCAGCGACACGCTGCTGGAGCAGCACCAGGTTTACGTGCAGCCGATCAACTACCCCACCGTGCCGCGCGGCACCGAGCGGCTGCGCATCACGCCCTCGCCGATGCACACGGACGCCGACGTGGAACACCTGGTTGGGGCGCTGTCGTCGATCTGGTCGCAGCTGAGCTTGCAGCGGGCGGCGTAGGTTGAGGAAGCAAGCGGTTCTTTTTTTGAAAAGAACCAAACAACTTTCGCTTCCGCTGTCGCGCGCTCGCCGGGAGAAACCGCGACAGCGGAAGCAAAAGTTCTTTGCTGCTTTTTTTCAAAAAAGCAGGCCTTGCTTTCTTGCTCCATCTCCGCAGCCGGAAATTCGGCCCCTTGTAAGCCTGCACCGGCAAACGTTTGCGCTGCTGGCTCGTTAGCCAACCGCCCTACAACCGGCACTCGGGGAGAACGTGACATGAACAGCTTTTCCGGACACTCGCGGCGCGGCGTCCTGCGCACCGGCCTGACCATCCTGGCCGGCGGCATGATTGCCACCGTCGCCCGTGCCCAGGACTCCGACAGCAAGGTCGAGCAGAGCGTGGTGCAGTATCAGACGATGCCGAAGGACGGTGCCAAGTGCAGCGGCTGCGTCAACTTCGTCGCCCCCAACGCTTGCAAGGTGGTGGCTGGCAATATTAGCCCGGAAGGCTGGTGCGTCGCGTACGCACCCAAAGGAAGCTAAGCAAGCAGTTCTTTTTTGAAAAAAAGAACCAAAAAACTTTTGCTTCCGCTGTCGCCGAGTCTTCTGCAGAGTCCGCGACAGCGAAAACAAAAGTTTTTTGCTTTTTTTTTCAAAAAAGAAGCGCTTGCTTAATCACCTCTCAGTCGGTCGTAAGCGTTTTTCCAATCTTGCCCGTGGAATGCGGTCGGACGCAGTGATCCTAGGTCGACGCCATCCAGGCAGCGCACGTTGACATCGACTTTGTCCGGGTCCGAGCGCGGTACGTAGAACGGCGCAATCCCACAAATTGTGCAGAACAGATGCTTGGCCACGCCGGTGTTGAACCGGTAGGTAGCCAAGGCATCCCCTCCGCTGATCAGCCGAAAGCAATCAGGCGGCACGATCAGGTGGAGGAAGCCTTTCTTGGTGCAAATGGAGCAGTCGCACAGCAACATTCGTGACAGGTCACCGGTCACCTCGAAGCGCACGCGCCTGCAATGACATCCGCCAGGGTAACTGCTTTCCATTCGCCACTCACCACGCAGATGGTTGAACAAGCCTCGACACCACGCGTCCCGAGCGAAGGAGTTTTGTTGGTTCTTTCGATAAGAACTTGCTTGCCTCCTGCGGCCCGCAAGCTTCCCATAACCGGCCTGCTTCGGTAGAACGCGCCCTTCGCACCCGAGGCCTGCCCTTCCGATGAACGCGCTTGCTGCCCTGACCCCCGTGCTGCGTGTGCTGCACCTGTTCGTGACGCTGGCCATGATCGGCGTGGTTCTTATCCAGCGCAGCGAGGGCGGCGGCCTAGGCATCGGCACCAGCCAGGGCATGGGGTCGTTCATGAGCGGCCGCGGCACCGCCAACCTGCTCACCCGCACCACTGCCATCCTGGCCGGGCTGTTCTTCGCCATTTCGATGAGCCTAGCCCTGCTCAACAAGGGCACCGGCGGCCCGGGCCGCGACATCCTGGCCGTGCCCACGCCGCCGGCGTCCGGCCCGGCCGTGGCGGGTGCACCGGCGAAGAAGGCGATCCCGGCCAAGCCCGCACCGCAGGGGCCGCAGGTTCCCCTGCATTGACGGCGCTGGCTTCGGCCAGCGCCAACGCGGACGTGGCCGTCATCGGCGCCGGCGTCGCCGGACTTGCTGCTGCGGGGCTGCTGCGGCGTGCCGGCCTGCGGGTGGAGCTGATCGAGGCCGGCGCGCGCACCGGCGGTCGCGCCTACACCGACCACCCGGCAGCACTCGGCCGCCAGACGTTCGACCACGGGGCTCAATGGTTGCACGCGGCCCACCGAAACCCGCTGGTGGGCCTGGCACGGTCGCGCGGCGAGACGGTGGGTCCGGACACGCCGTGGAACAGCCGGATGCAGGTGCTGGACCCGTCGGGCCGGCCGGCCGACACCGATGCTTACGGCCGGGCTGAGGCGGCATGGCAGGCGGCGGTGGGTGCCCGGCTTGCCGGCTTCCAAACGAGCGGTCCCACCAACCGCAGTCTGGCCGATCGCAGCCTGGCTGATCGCAGTCCAGCTGATCGCAACTTGGCCGATCGCAGCAGCCCTGCCGGGTGCACCTCAGCCGATTGTAGCCTGGCCGACGCGGCTGCAGCCGTGGCGGACGACGCGTGGACCGCCACGATCGAGACCTGGGAGGGTGCGATCATCGCCGCGGCCGATGCCGACGCGCTCAGCCTGCGCGACTGGCACACCAACGCGCTGGACGGCGAGAACTACGTTACTCCAGGCGGCCTGGGCGCGTTGCTGCAGCGCCTGCTGGACACGCCGGCAAGACTCGGCGTGCGCGCCACGGCGGTGGCTAGCGAGCCCGGCGGCGTGCGCGTCGAGACCAGCCAGGGCACGCTGCGCGCCGGTGCCGCCATCGTCACCGTCTCCACCGGCGTGCTGCGCGCCGAGGCCATCGCGTTTTCTCCGGCCCTGCCCAACGGAGTGCTGGCGGCGCTGGACGGCCTGCCGATGGGGCTGCTGAGCAAGATCGTGCTGCGCGCGGCCGGGTCCGACAGGATGGGCCTCGCACCCGGCAGCGGTGTCTTCCGCCGGGTGACGCACCGCGGTGCGGCGTTCCTGTCCGCCCATTTCTGGGCCGACGGCTCCGACCTGGCGGTGGGCTTCGTCGGTGGCCGTGCCGCCTGGGCGCTAGCCTGCGACGCGCGAGAAGCCGACGCGTTCATGCGCGCGGAGCTCGCCGCCACCTTCGGCCACGATGCGGGACACGCGTTCGCCCCGGGCGCGTTCGCCACCAACTGGGGCACTGACCCGGACTTCCTCGGCGCCTACGCCTACGCCCGCCCCGGCCACGCCGGCGCGCGCGCCACCCTCGCCGAGCTGCTATGGGA
>CAXUIR010000292.1:0-3816 GCA_964251005.1 uncultured Acetobacteraceae bacterium
AGGGAGGCGACCAGGCCAGCGAACCCGTCGGCACTGACCAGGCCGGCCAGCGCGTCCAGCAGCGAGGGGTCGGCGGTGGCCAGGGCCGCCTCGCGTGCCGCCTCGAGCATGGCGCGGGCGTCCGCCTCGTCCACGAGCTGGAAGTGCGGCGAGATGCGCGCCTCCAGCGGAAACCGCTTCAGCAGCGACTGGCAGAAGGCGTGGATGGTGCCGATGCGCATGCTGCCGGGCAGGTCCAGCACGCGGGCGAACAGCGCGCGGGCAGCGCGGCGGCTGGCTTCGGTGGCCGGCACGTCCAGATCGGCCAGCTCGGTGCCCAGCGCCGCGTCCGGCAATGCCACCCAGCTTCCCAGGCGCGTCTGCAGCCGGATGGCCATCTCGGCGGCCGCTGCCTTGGTGTAGGTGAGGCAGAGGATGCGCGCCGGATCAGCGCCGGCCAGCATCAGCCGCAGCAGCCGGTCGATCAGCAGCTTGGTCTTGCCGGTGCCGGCATGAGCGGTGACGAAGGCGGAGGCCTGCGGGTCCGAGGCGGCAAGCTGGGCCAGGTGGGCAGTGGGATAGGCGACGGGCGCGGCGGCGGCGTGAGGCCAGTTCATCAGCGGTATGCCGCCGAAAGCACACCGAGGTTTGTCCGTTTTGGGCACAAAAAGGAAGGCAAAGCCTTCTTTTCTGAAGAAAAGAAGCAAAAGACTTTTGGTTCGGCTGTCGCGGAGCTTTCGTCAGCGCCCACCCGAGGAGACAAAAGTTTTTTGGTTCTTTTTTTCAAAAAAGAACCGCTTGCCTTGCCTTCCGCCGCCCTACGGCTCGTGATCCTCCGCCTTGGCGTCTTCCGCAGGGTCGGCCTCGTCCTCCTCGTCGACCACGTCGGTCTCGGCGTCGTCATCTTCCTCGGCTTCCTCGTCCGGATCGAGCACGGGGGCGGCGTCTTCGTCCGGCTCGCGGGTGATCGAGGCAGCCTTTACCATACGGTGGCGTGTCGGTGCACGCCTGACGAGCGGTGCCCGGGGCACGTCCGGTGGTTGCTCCGCGCCGCATTTCGGGCACACCGGCGGCGTGCGCGCCAGGTCGTAGAACCGGGTGGCGCAGGACACGCACACGCGCTTGCCGCCCACGCCGGGCAGGCGCTCGGCAATGGCCAGGTAGGTCATGCGGGGATGCTGATACGAGGAGCGGACGGCGCGGTGAGGCTGGACGGCTTAGCGCAGGGGCAACGCGTCACCCTCAGCGTGCGCCGCGGGCGATGCGGCCGGCGAGGTACTGCGCGTTGCTGACGCCTTCGTAGCTCATCGAGAACGGGCGGCCCTTGGTGCTCTCCACCGGCGCCGGCGCCTTCGGGGCGGCCTTGGTGCGCTTGCGGGTGGTGGCGGCCTTGGCTGCCTTGGCCGCGGCGGCGAGCGTCGCGTCGGCAGCGCGGTCTTCGGCGTCGTTGTCGCGGGCGCTCCAGGAGCGGAGGTCTTGCTGCAGCTTGGAGGCGAAACGGTCGGTGTTGGCATCTTCGCGGACGGACTCGGCGGAGGGCAGGCTGGCGGCGATCTCGTCTGTCATTCTGGATGCCTTCTTCTGTGGTTGGGAAACAGGGCGGCGGCAGAGCCGGCCGGCATGGCCTGCGGCGGGCCAAAGGGCTGTCTGGAGAGTGAGTGTGGTATCTAAGCCTGGCGCCGGCGTTTTGAAAGGGAATGGGCGCCGACATGTTCGTGTTGTGACAGCGGACACTTGACGCGCATCGGGCAAGAGATTGCACAACCGACTTTAGTTGACCTAAAGTTTGCCGGATGGCGACCCTCAAGCAGCTGATCCGCGCGTCCGGCAAGCGTCAGCGTGACATTGCCGAAGCGGTGGGCCGCAGCGAGGGCGCGGTCAGCCAGTGGGTGAACGGTGAGCGTGAGATACCGGCCGACCTGGTGCTGACGGTCGAGGAAGTGACCGGCATCCCCCGGCACCGACTGCGGCCCGACCTTTGGGAGAACAGGATGCTGAACCCCGACCCGGCGGCGACGGCGCCGGAGCTGACCCACCTGCAGCGCCTGGAAGCCGAGAGCATCCACATCATGCGCGAGGTGGCCGCCGAGGCCGAGCGGCCGGTGATGCTCTATTCGGTCGGCAAGGATAGCGCGGTGATGCTGCATTTGGCGATGAAGGCGTTCGCGCCGGGCAAGCCGCCGTTCCCGCTGCTGCACGTGAACACGACCTGGAAGTTCTCCGGCATGATCGCCTTTCGCGACCAGCGGGTGCGCGATCTAGGCCTCGAGCTGATCGAGTGGGTCAACCAGGACGGGGTGGCAGCCGGGATCAACCCGTTCGACCACCCGGCCTACACCGACATCATGAAGACCGAGGCACTGAAAGCCGCATTAGACCATCACGGGTTTGACGTGGCGTTCGGCGGCGCGCGGCGCGACGAGGAGAAGAGCCGGGCCAAGGAACGCATCTTCTCGTTCCGCTCGGCGCAGCACCGGTGGGACCCGAAGCGGCAGCGGCCGGAGCTTTGGCACCTGTACAACGCGCGGAAGGGCCGCGGCGAGAGCATCCGCGCGTTTCCGCTGTCGAACTGGACCGAGCTGGACATCTGGCAGTACATTCATTTGGAAAACATCCCGATCGTGCCGCTGTATTTCTCCGCCGAGCGGCCGGTGGTGACGTATAACGGCATGACGATCATGGTGGACGACGCGCGGATGCGGGTGCCGGAGGGGCAGTCGCCGGTGATTAAGAAGATCCGGTTCCGCACGCTGGGGTGCTACCCGCTGACGGGGGCTGTGGAGAGCGAGGCGGCGACGTTGCCCGAGATCATCCAGGAGATGCTGCTGACGACGACGAGCGAGCGGCAGGGTCGGGCGATCGACCATGATGCGGCGGCGAGCATGGAGAAGAAGAAGCAGGAGGGGTATTTTTGAGGTGCGGCAAGAAAGGCCTTCTTTTCTGAAGAAAAGAAGCAATAGACTTTTGCGAGCGCTGCCGCGGACCGCACAAAGAACATGTCGATCAGCAATTCAGCATCCGTCCTTTTACAAGGCGCGCTCTTTTGTTGCTTGAGAAGGGGTATCTAGTAGATGGATGCAAGTTGGCCTGACGAGATATGCGGCGCCTGGTTGAAATCAAAGCTCCTCGATACCAGCCCCGGGCAGGAGTACGTTCTGATCACAAAGGAGGGCCGCCTTGCGAGGTTGACGGAAGCTCCGTTGATGGAAGGTGCGACGTTCGATCAGTTGAAGCAAATGGTCGATTCAGAAGCGACTCCGGCATTCATACAGAAGGCTGGCAAGCCTGGATAAAGCGGCCCGACTACGGCCGGCACACGATTGAGACGTTGGATACAAAGACCGGGGAAGGGAGAGGCTGCTTCCTAGTTTACGAAGTCAAAAAGCACTATCGCCAGCGCACACCAAACGGAGAGGTGGAGTCTGCTCCAGGCGACCTCGAAATGGCAGAAGTGTACCCGCTGTTCATGCAAAACATTCCAGCGGACGTAATCTATTTTACAGTGCCGCCGGTTCGGCTGTTTCACTATACCCGTCTTTCACAACTATAGTGACAGGTCTTCACTGCTAGTCCTACGCCAGAGTTTTGACGAGAAAACGAGCTTTCGACGTCTCTAGAGTCGGTTCGCCTTTCTTGCTGGGAGGAATGTTCTCGGCCGTTCTTTCGAAGGAAACCAATCTATGGCCCACGTCAGCGACCTGATCGCCACCGACATCAACGCCTACCTCAAGCAGCACGAAACGAAATCCCTGCTGCGCTTCATCACCTGCGGCAGCGTGGACGACGGCAAGTCCACCCTGATCGGCCGCCTGCTCTACGACAGCAAGATGATCTTCG
>CAXUIR010000293.1:0-3815 GCA_964251005.1 uncultured Acetobacteraceae bacterium
ACAGCCGCGATAAAAGCTTTTTGCTTCTTTTTCTCGAAAAAGAAGCGCTTGCTTAGGCTTTTTCTTTCGCTGACATCTCCTCAGACTCCAGAAAAGCCGCCGCGTTCCGCCGCATCGCCGCCACCTTCCCCGGATCCATGCGTGACAGCGTCTTCATCGGCATTGCCAGCCTGATGTTGCCCGCCAGCACCTTCTCGTGCCGCGCAAAAAAGTCCCAGTACAGATAGTTGAACGGACAAGCGTTCGCCCCCACCGCGTCTTTCACGTCGTAGCTGCAGCCGCGGCAGTAGTCGCTCATCCGGTTGATGTAGGCGCCCGACGCGGCGTACGGCTTGGAGCCCATGATGCCGCCGTCGGCGAACAGCGCCATGCCGCGCACGTTCGGCATCTCCACCCACTGATAGGCGTCTGCGTAGACGACGAGGTACCAATCGTCGATGTCGTCCGGGTGCAGGCCGGCGAGCAGTGCGAAGTTGCCGGTGATCATCAGCCGTTGAATGTGGTGGGCGTAGGCGTGCGTCAGCGTGTCGGTGATGGCGTGGTGCAGGCAGTTCATCCGCGTGCGCCCGGTCCAGTAGAACCAGGGCATGCGGCGCGTGGCATCCAGCGCATTCTTCTGCGCGTAGCCGGGCATGTTGGCCCAGTAAATGCCGCGGACGAACTCGCGCCAGCCGAGTATCTGCCGGATGAACCCCTCCACCGCGTTCAGCTTGGCGTGGCCGCTGCGGTAGGCGTCCTCGGCCGCCTGGCAGATCTCGCGCGGGTCGAGCAGGCCCAGGTTCAGCGAGGTGGAGACGAGCGCGTGGAACAGTACCGGCTCGCCGGCCTTCATCGCGTCCTGGAAGGTGCCGAAGCTGGGCAGCCGGTTGGCGATGAAGTCGGCCAGAGCGGTGCGGGCCTGCTCGCCGGTGACCGGCAGGGCGAAGTCGGCGGCGGCGCCGGGGTGGCTGGGAAAGCGCTGTTCCACCAGGGCGATGACGGCGCTGGTGACCTCGTCCGGCGAAAAGCGCGGCACCGGCGGGTTGGCGACGGCCTTGGGCAGGCTGGCGCGGTTCTCGGTGTCGTAGTTCCAGGCTCCGCCTTCGGGCTGGTCGCCGTCCATCAGGAAGCCGTGGCGGCGGCGCATGTCGCGGTAGAAAAACTCCATGCGCAGGCCGCGCCGGCCGCGTGCCCAGGCGATGAAATCCTGAATGCGGGCGAAGAAGCGGTCGTCGTCGCGGACGTCCACCTCGATGCCGGCCGCCTCCTGCCAGCGCCGCATGTCCTCGGCCAGCCGCCACTCGCCCGGCTCCGTCACCACCACGCGCGTGGCCGCGTGGCGGGCGACCGCGCGCAGCATCTCGCCACGCAGCGACTGGGTGTTCGCCGGGTCGTCGAGCTCGATGTAGTCCACGCGCACGCCGCGCGATCGCAGTTCGGCCGCGAAGTGCCGCATGCCGGAGAGCACCAGCACGATCTTCTTGGCGTGGTGGCGCACGTAGGTGCACTCGGCCGCCACCTCGGCCATCAGCACCACGTCTTGCGCCGGGTCCAGGTCGGACAGCGCGGACAGGCCGGGGCTGAGCTGGTCGCCCAGGACCATGCGGATCGTCGTCACCTTCTGCGCCATGTCCAGATCCTCGCTGAGGGCTGTCACCTACGGCCGAAGCGTGCGAGCGGAAGGGGTGCCGACGCGGGCCGAAAAGCTTTTGCTTCTTCGCCGGAATAAGCCTTCCTGTCCGCCAGACGCCCGGGACCGCCAGATGCGCCAGCTGCTCCTCCTCCGCCACGCCAAGTCGTCGTGGAACGATCCCTCGCAGTCCGACCACGCCCGGCCGCTCAACGCACGCGGCCGGGCGGCGGCGGCGCTGATGCGCACCACGCTGCGCAGCCTCGGCCTAGTGCCGGACGTGGTGCTGGTCTCGTCGGCACGGCGCACGCTGCAGACGCTGGACGCGCTGGCCCCCTGGGACGAGACGCCGATCATCGAGCCGATGGACCAGCTCTACCTCGCATCGCCGGCGCAGATGCTGGCCGTGGCCGCGCGGGTGAGCGAGACGGTGCGCAGCCTGATGATCGTCGGCCACAACCCCGGCATGCACGACCTCGCGCTGCGTCTGGCCGGCGGGCACGGGGTGGCATCGAACGCTAACGTCGGCCGTCAGCTGGAAGACGGGTTCCCCGCCGGCGCGCTGGCCGAGTTCACCATTCCCGGTGCGTGGCAAGACC
Organism: uncultured Acetobacteraceae bacterium; assembly: GCA_964251005.1. GTDB lineage: Bacteria > Pseudomonadota > Alphaproteobacteria > Acetobacterales > Acetobacteraceae > BOG-908. Next base: position 2,209 of record CAXUIR010000293.1, read on the forward strand.
TGGCAGCGCTCAGGGACGAGACGGGCAGACAGGCGGGTGGGCGACTGGTCCGCTTCATCTGCCCGAGGGACCTCACGGAGTAGTTCGCCTGAACGCGCCGGACACCGCGCCGCTCACCTTGGCTGAGCTCACGCGCATGCCGCGGCGCTGCTGGTCCGAAGGCAAGGCCTGCTTTTTTGAAAAAAAGCAGCAAAAAACTTTTATCGCGGCTGTCGCGGACCTCTCCGCCAGCGCGCGCTAGGGGATAAAAATTCTTGGTTCTTTTTTCAAAAAAAAACCGCCGGCCCTGCCTCTCACCAGCGCGAGGATTTGGCACACCTGGTTTGCTGCAGGTGCGAAGGTTGCACTCGGCCGAACTCCACCGTTATGTTCCGGCCAGGCAGCCCGCTGCCCGGACCCACACTTCGGCACCGCAAGCCGCCACCCAGTCAGGACGTCACACACCATGAGCGGAAGCGCGATCGGCTCTGTCACCGTCACCCTCGACGGCTCGAACCAGTCGGCCAAGTTGCCGCTGCTGGGCGGCACCATCGGCCCCTCGGTGTTCGACATCCGCAAGCTCTACCCGGAGCTCGGCCTGTTCACCTACGACCCGGGTTACGGCGGCACCGCGGCCTGCGAGAGCAAGATCACCTACATCGACGGCGACGAAGGCATCCTGCTGCACCGCGGCTACCCGATCGACCAGCTGGCGGAGAAGTCCAGCTTCCTCGAAGTGGCCCACCTGCTGCTGAACGGCGAGCTGCCCAACCCCGAGCAGGCGGCCGAGTTCGAACGCGGCGTGATGATGCACACCATGCTGCACGAGCAGTTGCGGCAGTTCTACAACGGCTTCCGCCGCGACGCGCACCCGATGGCGGTGATCTGCGGCGTGGTGGGCGCGCTCTCGGCCTTCTACCACGACAGCCTCGACGTCAATAACCCCGACCACCGCCGCATCAGCGCCTTCCGGCTGATCGCCAAGCTGCCGACGATTGCTGCCTGGGCCTACAAATACTCGCTCGGCCAGCCGTTTATGTACCCGCGCAACGACCTCGGCTATGCCGAGAACTTCCTCTACATGATGAACGCGGTGCCGGCCGAACCATACCACGTGAACCCGGTGCTGGCCCGTGCGATGGACCGCATATTGATACTGCACGCGGACCACGAGCAGAACGCGTCCACCAGCACCGTGCGCCTGGCCGGCTCCACGGGGGCGAACCCGTTCGCCTGCATCGCCGCCGGCATCGCTAGCCTGTGGGGTCCCGCGCATGGTGGTGCGAACGAGGCGGTGCTGAAGATGCTCGCCGAGATCGGCAACAAGGACAACATCCCCGACTTCATCAGCAAGGTGAAGGACAAGAACAGCCACGTGCGGCTGATGGGCTTCGGCCACCGGGTGTACAAGAACTACGACCCGCGCGCGAAGATCATGGAACGCACCTGCCACGAGGTGCTCGACGAGCTGGGCATCAAGGGCGACCCGCTGCTGGACCTGGCACTCGAGCTCGAGCGCATCGCGCTGCACGACGACTACTTCATTTCCAAGAAGCTATACCCGAACGTGGATTTCTACTCGGGCATCATCCTCAAGGCGATGGGCATCCCGACCAGCATGTTCACCG
>CAXUIR010000294.1:0-3812 GCA_964251005.1 uncultured Acetobacteraceae bacterium
GACAGCGGAGACAAAAGTTTTTTGGTTCTTTTTTTCAAAAAAGAACTGCTTTCTTTCTGGGGGCGCATCAAGATGAACATCCACGAATACCAGGCCAAGGAGCTGCTGCGGGGCTACGGCGTGAACGTCCTGCAGGGCTTCGCCGCCTGGACCCCCGAGGAGGCGGCCGAAGCCGCCGCCAAGCTCCCCGGCCCGGTCTACGTGGTGAAAAGCCAGATCCACGCCGGCGGCCGCGGTGCCGGCCACTTCAAGGACGACCCGCAGGGCAAGGGCGGTGTCCGACTGGCCCGCTCGGCCGACGAGGTGCGGGCGGCGGCCGAGGCGATGATCGGCCACACGCTGGTGACCAAGCAGACCGGCCCCGCGGGGCGGGACGTCCGCCGCGTCTACGTCGAGGCCGGCTGCGACATCGAACGTGAGTTGTACTTGTCGTTGCTGATCGACCGCGACACCTCGCGGGTGCTGGTGATGGCCAGCACCGAGGGCGGCATGGAGGTCGAAGAGGTGGCCGCCCACTCGCCGGAGAAGATCCTGCGCGTGGCGGTGGACCCGGCGACCGGCATCTTCCCCTACCACGCCCGCAAGCTCGCCTTCGGCCTGGGGCTGACCGGCAAGCAGACCGGCGCCTTCGCCCGCTTCGTCGACGCGATGTACAGGGCCTTCGTCGCCCTGGACTGCGCCATCGTCGAGGTCAACCCGCTGGTGGTGACCAGGTCCGGCGACGTGGTGGCGTTGGACGCCAAGGTCAGCTTCGACGACAACGCGCTGTATCGCCACAGCGAGTTGGCCGATCTGCGCGACGAGGCGGAGGAAGACCCCAAGGAGCTCGAGGCCGCGCGCTTTGACCTCAATTACGTGGCCCTGGACGGCGTGATCGGCTGCATGGTCAACGGCGCCGGCCTGGCGATGGCGACGATGGACATCATCAAGCTGTACGGCTCCTCGCCGGCGAACTTCCTCGACGTGGGCGGCGGCGCCACGCGGGAGAAGGTAACGGCCGCCTTCAAGATCATCCTGTCCGACCCGAACGTGGAAGGCATCCTGGTCAACATATTCGGCGGCATCATGCGCTGCGACGTCATCGCCGAGGGCGTGGTGGCCGCTGCGCGCGAGGTGAGCCTCTCGGTGCCGCTGGTGGTGCGGCTGGAGGGCACCAACGTGGCGCTCGGCAAGGACATCCTGGCGAAATCCGGCCTGCCGATCATCTCTGCCGACAACCTGGCCGACGCCGCCCAGAAGATCGTCAGCGCCGTGAAGGAGAGCAACTGATGGCCGTCCTGGTCGACAAGCAGACCACCGTCATCACCCAGGGGTTTACCGGCGCGCAGGGCACTTTCCACTCCGAGCAGGCGATCGCCTACGGCACCAAGGTGCTCGGCGGGGTGACCCCGGGCAAAGGCGGCACGACTCACCTCGACCTGCCGGTGTTCGATACCGTGGCCGAAGCCCGCCACGCCACGGGGGCCACGGCGACCGCCATCTACGTGCCGCCGCCATTCGCCGCCGACGCCATCCTCGAAGCGATCGAGGCCGGCATGGAGCTGATCGTGACCATCACCGAAGGCATCCCGGTGCTGGACATGGTGCGGGTCAAGCGTGCGCTGTCCGGCACGAAGTCGGTGCTGGTGGGGCCCAACTGCCCGGGCGTGATCACGCCGGATGCCTGCAAGATCGGCATCATGCCGGGCCATATCCACCGCCGCGGCAAGGTGGGCATCGTCAGCCGCTCCGGCACGCTGACCTACGAGGCGGTGGCGCAGACTACGGCAGCCGGCCTCGGCCAGTCCACCTGCGTGGGCATCGGCGGCGACCCGGTGAAAGGGTTGGACTTCATCGAGGTGCTGGAGCTGTTCCTCGCCGACCCGGAGACGGAAAGCATCATCATGATCGGCGAGATCGGCGGTGCCAGTGAGATCTACGCCGCCGAGTTCCTGGCCCACGATAAGTCTGCCAAGCCGGTGGTGGGCTTCATCGCCGGCAGCACGGCGCCGCCGGGGCGCCGGATGGGGCACGCGGGCGCGGTGATTAGCGGCGGGCGGGACACGGCGGCGGCGAAGTTCGAGGCGATGCGCAGCGCGGGGATCCACGTGGCGGAGAGCCCTTCGGCGCTGGGGAGCACGATGGTTAAAGCGCTTAAAGGGTAAGCAAGCGCTCTTTTTCGAGAAAAAGAAGCAAAAAGCTTTTATCGCGGCTGTCGCGGTTCTGTCCGGCGAGCGCGCGACAGCGGAAGCAAAAGTTTTTTGGTTCTTTTTTTCAAAAAAGAACCGCTTTCTTTAGCCATGTGCCTCAAGCAGTGCTGCCGCTTCCTGAAAAGCCACAGCCCGCCCCCATTTTTGCCACACCAGGCGCGCTAGGATAGCGCCACGCAGATTTCAGGAGACCACGGCCGATGCCCGGCGCCGACATGTTCGCCACCGCCCTCAACGGCGGCAACGCTGCCTTCATCGCGTCGCTGTATGCCAAGTGGGTTGAGGCGCCGGGCTCGGTGGATGCCAGCTTCGCCGACCTATTCACCTCGCTGAACGACGAGGCGCGCTCCGTGCTGACCGACGCGTCCGGCGCGTCCTGGGCGCCGCGCCCTGCGGGCTTCGACGACCCGCAACCGGCCCCGGTGCTGCCGGAGCGGCGCGGCGGCAGCGAGGCCTCGGTCCGTGCGGCGGTGCTCGACAGCATCCGCGCGCTGATGATGGTCCGCGTCTACCGAGTGCGCGGCCACCTCGAAGCCCAGCTCGACCCGTTGGGCCTGCAGAAGCCGAAGGCACACCCGGAGCTGGACCCGCGCAGCTACGGCTTCACGGAAGCCGACTGGGACCGGCCGATCTTCATCGACCGCGTGCTCGGCCGCGAGACGGCGACGTTGCGCGAGATCATGGACATCCTGCGCCGCTCCTATTGCGGGCCGGTCGGGGTGGAGTTCATGCACATCCAGGACCCCGAGCAGAAGGCCTGGATACAGCGCCGCATCGAGGGCGCGCCGTGGCTGTCCGCCTTCGACGCGGCGGCCAAGCGCACCATCCTCAGCCAACTCACCGATGCGGAGGGTTTCGAGGCGTTCTGCCAAAAGCGCTACGTCGGCACCAAGCGCTTCGGGATGGAGGGCGGCGAGGTCACCATCCCGGCGCTCCACGCGATGATAGAGAGCGTGGTGGCCGCCGGCACGCGGGAGATCGTCATCGGCATGCCGCATCGCGGCCGGCTGAACACGCTGGTCAACATCGTCAAGAAGCCGCTGACCGCGCTGTTCTCCGAGTTCGCCGGCGCCAGCTTCAAGCCTGACGACGTGCAGGGCTCCGGCGACGTGAAGTACCATCTCGGCACGTCCACCGACGTCGAGATCGCCGGGCACATGGTGCACCTCTCGCTACAGCCGAACCCCTCGCACCTCGAGGCGGTGGACCCGGTGGTGGTAGGCAAGGTGCGCGCGCGCCAGGACCTGGCGGGCGACATCGACAGCCGGCGCAGCGTGATGGGCATCCTGCTGCACGGCGACGCCGCGTTCGCCGGCCAGGGCCTGGTCTACGAGACGCTGGCGATGAGCCAGTTGTTCGGCTACCGCACCGGCGGCACCATTCACGTGGTGGTCAACAATCAGATCGGCTTCACCACCATACCGGCGCACGCCTATTCCGGCCTTTACTGCACCGACATAGCCAAGTCGATTCAGGTGCCGATCATCCACGTCAACGGCGACGAACCGGAAGCCGTCGTGTTCGCCTCCCGCATGGCCGCCGAGTTCCGACAGCAATTCGGCACCGACTTCGTGCTCGACATCGTCTGCTACCGCCGCCACGGCCACAATGAGACCGACGAGC
>CAXUIR010000295.1:0-257 GCA_964251005.1 uncultured Acetobacteraceae bacterium
CACCCGGGTCGGCCACCTCGCCGCGCGCCGCCAGCAGCCCCAGCGCGCCGTCGCCGACCGTGCCGGTCACCCACAACCCGTCGCCGTCCCGCGCCCCTACCCTCCGCAGCGCACTGCCCGGCGCCACGTGGCCGATCACCGTCGCCGACAAGCATAGCGGCCCAGCCGTGCTTGTCGTGTCGCCACCCAGCAGCGACACCCTGAACGCCGCCTGGTCCTCTGCCAGCCCCGCAGCAAACGCCGCAAACCAGTCGCCG
>CAXUIR010000295.1:267-3781 GCA_964251005.1 uncultured Acetobacteraceae bacterium
CCGGGCGTGCTGCGTGGCACCGCTACCGTCAGCAGGTAGTGCAGCGGCACCGCACCCATCGCCGCCATGTCCGACAGGTTCACCCGCAGCAGCTTACGCGCCACCATGCCGGGCGGGTCGTCAGGCAGGAAGTGCACGCCCTCCACGATTGCGTCTGCGGACACGACCAACTCTCGGCCGGGCGGCGGCGCGAACACCGCGGCGTCGTCTTGCAGGCCGAGCGCTTCGGGTGCGGCGAGCGGGCGGAAATGCGCGATGCGGGCGAACTCGGCGGGAAGGGTCAAGGCAAGCGCTTCTTTTTCGAGAAAAAGAAGCAAAAAGCTTTTGTCGCGGCCCTCTCCGCACCACGTACCTCAAGGCGCAAAAGTTTTTTGGTTCTTTTTTTCAAAAAAGAACTGCTTTCTTTCTTCCTTACTGCCGCGTCTCAAACTCCCGAGGCCGCAAACTCTGCGCCATCCGATCCATCAGCCCGTTGGCCATCTTCGGCTCCTCGCCGTGAAAGAACCCGTGCGCCACGTCCATGTACTCGTTGATCACCACCGCCACCGGCGGCCCGTCACGCATCACCAGCTCCGCGCCCGCCGCCCGCAGCAGCGCGCGCAGCACCGGGTCCAACCGTCCCAGCGGCCACTCCTCCGGCAACGCGTCCACCAGCAGCAGGTCGATCTGGTTCTGCTTTTCCACTGCCTGGCGCACGATCCTGCCGAACAGCTTCACATGCGCGTCCGGCACGCGGCCTTCCTCGTAGCCGCCGGTCCCGGGCAGCTCGCCCAGCCGGTGGCGCACGAACTGGTCGATCACCGTCTCCGGGTTCTCGCCACCCTGCTCGGCCTGGAACAGCGCCTGCACGGCGCCCACCCGCGCCGCCGTGCGCGGCCGCGTCTGCACCGGCTCCTTGCCCATCACTGCGCCCCTAACCTTCTTGCAGCGGCCACCTGCAGCAACGCCGCCACCGCCGCCTCCGCGCCCTTGTTGTGCCCGTCGGCGCCGCTGCGCGCCACCGCCTGCTCGATCGAGTGCACCGTCAGCACGCCCGACCCCAACGCGATGCCGAACTGCAGCGCCACACCCATCAACCCCGCCATCGTCTCTCGGCAGATGTAGTCGTAATGGTCGGTGCCGCCGCGCACGATGCAGCCCAGCGCCACGTAGCCGTCGAACGCGCGCGGCCCGCGCAGCGCGATGCGGATCGCTTGCGGCAACTCGAAACTTCCAGCCACGTCCAGCACCTCGTGCCGCGCGCCGGCGTCGCCCAGGATGCGCAACGCACCCTGAGTCATGCCGTCCAGCACGTCGCGGTAGTACGGCGCGCGCACCACCAGCATCGACGGCGGCGGCCCTGGAACGTGCGGCGCGACCGCGAGCGGCGCGTCCGCGGTGCTCACGCCGGCACCTCGATCGCACGCCGGCCGATCACGTTCAGTCCGTAACCTTCCAGGCCCACGATGGTGCGTTCGGTGTTCGACAGCAGCTCCATGTCGCGGACGCCGAGGTCGGCGAGTATCTGTGCGCCGATGCCGTAATCGCGCAGCAGACGCTCGCGCTTGACGGCGTGGCTCTGCCGCCCGGCGACGATGTCCAGCAGACCGCTGCCGCGCCAATCGTGCAACACCACCATCACGCCGCGGCCCTCCGCCTCGATCGTGCGCATCGCCTGGTGCATCAGGCGGGACGTGCGCCCGCCCGGCAGCATTTGCACCGGGTCCATCGCCTGCATGCGCACCAGCACCGGCCCGGGCGAGGCGATGTCGCCCTTCACCATCACCACGTGCTCCGCCTGGTTGAGCGTGCTCGCGTACACGATGACCCGCCACGGCCCGGTGTCGAGCTCCTGCGTGTTGGTCTCGTGCACCCGGCGGACCAGCTTCTCGCTCGCCCGCCGATGCGCGATCAGGTCGGCGATGGTGCCCAGCTTCAACCCGTGCAGCTGCGCGTACGCCACCAGGTCCGGCAGCCGCGCCATCGTGCCGTCCGCGTTCAGTATTTCGCAGATCACGCCTGCAGGTATCAGCCCGGCCATGCGCGCGATGTCCACCGCCGCCTCCGTGTGGCCCGCCCGCACCATCGTGCCACCGCCGCGCGCCGCCAGCGGAAACACGTGGCCAGGCGAGACCAGGTCGTGCGGCGTGCTGTCCGGGTTGATCGCCACCGCGATGGTGCGCGCACGATCGCGGGCGGAGACGCCGTTGGTGATGCCGTAGCGCGCCTCGATGCTGACGGTGAACGCCGTCTGGTGGCGCTGCTGGTTGGCCACCGCCATCATCGGCAGTTCCAGCTTGTCCACTTGCGCGGTGGCTAACGCCAGGCAGATCAGGCCGCGCGCGTTGCGCATCATGAACGCCAGCGCCTGCGGCGTTGCGAACTGCGCGGGGATGATCAGGTCGCCCTCGTTCTCGCGGTCCTCGTCGTCGACCAGGATGAACATCCTGCCGGCGCGGGCTTCCTCCAGCAGCTCCTCGGTGGAGGATATCGCTTCGTGCAGGGAGTGCCTGCTAAGGGTTTCCACACTCACGAAGCAAGGCCTTCTTTTTCTGCAGAAAAAGAAGCAAAAAGACTTTTGTCACGGCTGTCGCGGACTCTCCCACACGGCGCGCCCGAGGGAACAAAAGTTTTCTGGTTCTTTTTTTCAAAAAAGAACTGCTTGCTTTGCATCACGCAGTCTCCGCCAACCGCGCCACGTAACGCGCCAGCATGTCGATCTCGATGTGCACCTTATCTCCGGGCCTACGCAGCCCCAGCGTCGTGTGCTCCGCCGTGTGCGGGATCACGTTTACCCCGAAGCGCGCGCCGGACACCGCGTTCACCGTCAGCGACACCCCATCGATCGCCACCGAGCCTTTCGCCGCGACGTAGCGGTGCAGCGGCTCGGGCACGCTCACCTCGATGCGCATCGAACCGGCCTCCGGTGCGATGCTCACCACCTCGCCCACGCCGTCCACGTGGCCGCTGACCATGTGGCCGCCCAGCTCGTCGCCCAGACGCATCGCCCGCTCCAGGTTCACCCGCGTGCCCGGCTGCCAGCCGCCCAGCGTGGTGCACGCCACGCTCTCTGCAGAGACGTCCACCGCGAACCAGTCCGCACCCAGTTCGGTCGCCGTTAGGCAGCACCCCGAGCAGGCGATCGACGCGCCGATCTGGGTGCCGCCCTGCGCCGCCAGGAACCCCTCCGGTGCAGAGACCACCGCGCGCATGTCCTGGCTGTTGTCGCCCAGGCTCACGCTGCGGACCTCGCCCAATCCGGTGATGATGCCGGTGAACATCAGCTTGCCCTCGTCAACACGGTCATCACATCCTCTCCCACCGCAATCGGGCTGCCCACCCTGGCGAACCGCGGCATGGCGGCCAGCACGTCCACGCCGAGCGGGGTGAGCGCCGCCACCCCGTCCCCGCCGATGACGCCGGGCGCGTGGATCCACACGACCCGGTCCACCAGATCGGCCCGCAGCAGCGAGGACGCAAGGCGCGCGCCCCCCTCCACCAGCACGCGGGTCAGCCCGCGGGTGCCCAGAGCGCG
>CAXUIR010000296.1:0-3757 GCA_964251005.1 uncultured Acetobacteraceae bacterium
TGCCTTGCCTACCCGCACAACACATCCGCCCGCGCCAACGCTGCGCTCAACGCCGCCCCGACCGCCGCCAACGCGTCCTCCGCCCCTTCCGGCGCCACGCACAGCGCCGGCAGGCACACCAGCGCGCCGCGGCCCAGCGGCAGCGGCAGCACCATCCTGTCCCAGCTCGCCAGCGTGACGCGCCAGCGCACCTGGCCCGCCACCGCCAGCACCGGGGCGCCGGCCCGCGCGGCCCGTCCGGCGTGATTACCACGGCGTCGCCTTCCGAGAGCGCGCCGATCAGGCCGCGCAGTCCGGCGGCACCGCCGTGGTCTCGACGCCCGGCTGCCCCCGGCTTGGTGCGGCCCGAGGAGCCGTGCACCCCGCGCCGGCCGAACCGCGCCATCACACCGCCGATGAAGCGGCCGTCACGGTGGCGACTTGCCAGGGCGGAAACGCGGCGGCCAGGGTTGTCGAAACGCGCGCGCGCCCAGAGCGCCGGTATGACGGGCAGCCTTTCGTGCCAGACAGCGACGATCACTGCTCCCTCGCGCAGGTAGGGCGTCAGGTGCGCGCCGCCCTCCACGGTCCAGCGCGTGCTGCGCAACGTCAGGTCCAGGTAGATGCCGATCGCTTTCGCAGCCAGGCGGCTCAGCCACGCGCTCTTCAGCAGGCCGGAAAACATGGCCGCGCGGTAGCATGCGCCGGGATGCTTGCGCCAGGGCCGGCCGACGCGAGCCCGCCCGCGCAGGCGACCCAAGCTGCGATTGTCACTTCCATCCGGGGCAGCTGGCGCAAGTGTAACGAACCAGCTAAGAATCGTTCAGACAACGATCGAGTCGGTCCAGTGTAAAATATCTCATTTAACAGACGAGCAAGTCTCTTGATTTAGACAACGTTACGTGTCACAACCTGGGCCACAGCGCATGCGAGCGCAAGACGAGGGTGCACATGCGACAGGTGGTTCTGGCATGACCGATACCGTGTTCGACGCCTTGGCCGACCTGACCGTGGCGCTTTCGTTGGCAACGTTGCTGTTGCCGTTTGTCCTGGGTTACGTGTGGCTGCGCCGTGAGGCGCACATGACGCAGGCGCTGGAGGCCAAGCTGGGCGGCAGGGTCACGGGATAAAGTCCCCGCAGTGGGTTAGGGAAGGCAAGGCAAGCGGTTCTTTTTTGAAAAAAACCAGAGAACTTTGTCTTCTTTGGTAAGCGATCGGGAAACTTCGCGTTCGCTATACCAGAGATTAGCCTCCCTGCTGGACTTCAAAGGGTCAAAGTCCAGGGCCGCTTGCATGAGACGTGTCGCTTCAGCCGTCCGCGACAGCCCGAGACAAAAGCTTTTTGCTTCTTTTTCTCGAAAAAGAAGGCCTTGCTTTCTTTCCTTAAGTCCAGGCCGCCCTCTCCGGACAGGTCCGCGACAGCCTAACCCAGCACCGGCTCCAGGTTGACCGACACCTCCAGCCCCTGCCGGATCGGCACCAGGTTCGTGACGAACCGTTCCGCGCATGCCCGCCAGGAGAACGTCTCGGCGAACGCCCGGCACGCGATCCGGTCGCTGTTCTCCAGCGCCCGGATCACCGCGGCCTGCAGGTCGGTGTCCACCGCGCCGATGGCGTCGCCGCCGCCGACCAGCACGTCTTTCGGCCCGGTCACCGGAAAGGCCGCCACCGGCGTGCCGCAGGCGAGGCTCTCCAGCATCACCAGCCCGAACGTGTCGGTCAGCGAGGGAAACACCATCACGTCCGCCCCGGCGTAGGCGCGCGAGAGGGCCTCGCCGTGCTTGACGCCGGCGAAGTGCACGTCCGGGTAGCGGGCCCTGAGCGAGGCCAGCTGCGGGCCCTCGCCCACCACCACCTTCGAGCCCGGCAGGTCCAGGTCCAGGAAGGCGGCGATGTTTTTCTCGACGGCCACGCGCCCGACGTACAGGCAGACCGGGCGCGCCAGGCCGTCCCAGGCCTCCCTCGGTTCGGGCTGGAACAGCGAGAGGTCCACGCCCCGCGACCAGGCGCGCAGGTCCTGGAAGCCGCGGGCGGCCAGTTCCTGGCGCAGGCTCTCGGTGGCCACCATCAGGCCGTGGCCGGCGGCGTGGAAGCGCCGCAGCCAGGCGTAGGACAGCCGCGTGGGCACCCGGGTGCGGGCGCGCAGGTACTCGGGGAAGCGGGTGTGGAACGCGGTGGTGAAGGTCCAGCCGCGCGCCCGCGCCAGGCGCCGCGCCGCCAGCCCCAACGGCCCCTCGGTGGCGATGTGCAGCGCGTCCGGCGCGAACGCCTCGATCAGCCGCGACAGCTTGCGCCGCGGCAGCACGGAAAGCCGGATGTCCGGATAGGTGGGGCAGGGCAGGGTGCGGAACCGGTCCGGCCCGATCACCTCGGCCACGATGCCCAGCGCCTCCAATTCGGCCACCAGGGTGGCCAGCGTGCGCACCACGCCGTTGACCTGCGGCCGCCAGGCGTCGGACACGATCAGCACGCGGGAGTTGGGGTGGAGGTCGGCCACGCTGTGCAGCCCGGACAGGGGAGTTGACGGGTCGGGCGCTGCGCCGGACAGATCAGGCAGGTTCGGACACTGACACGCGCCTGGGCGCGAAGAAGGAGAGGCGGTTGAGCGCCACCCAGTCGATCAGCTCCAGCCGGCCGTCATGGTGCTCCACCAGCGCGGTGCAGCTCTCCACCCAGTCGCCGCAGTTCAGGTAGAGCACGCCGTCCACGCGGCGCATCTCGGCGTGGTGGATGTGGCCGCAGACCACCCCGTCCATGTGGCGGCGGCGCGCCTCTCCGGTCAGCGCGTCTTCGAACCGGTCGATGGCCTTGACCGCTTCCTTCACCTGGCGCTTGGCCCACTGCGACAGCGACCAGTACGGATAGCCCAGCACGCGGCGCACGGCGTTGAACCAGCGGTTGACGTTGAGCGCGCTCCTGTACGCCCAGTCGCCCAGGAACGCGAGCGTCTTGGCGTAGCGCACCACGCTGTCGAACTGGTCGCCGTGGATGATTAGCAGCCGCTTGCCGTCTGCAGTCACGTGCTCGGCCTCGCCCACCAGCTTCACGCCGCCGATCTCGAGGCCAAGCGGCAGCCAGGCGCGGAGCTGCTCGTCGTGGTTGCCGGGGATGTAGAGCACGCGGGCGCCCTGGCTCGCCTGGCGCAGGATCAGTTTGACCACCTCGTCGTGCATCTCGTCCCAGTACCAGGACTTCCGCAGCCGCCAGCCGTCGACGATGTCGCCCACCAGGAAGAGGTTCTGGCAGGTGAACGAGCCGAGGAAGTGGGCGAGGAAGTCGCTGCGGCAGCCGCGGGTGCCGAGGTGGGTGTCGGAGATGAACACCGAGCGGTAAGTGGTCTGGCCGCCGCCGGACGCCACGGGGCAGGCCGGCAGCGCTTTCGCCTGGAGATGGGCAGAGAAGGCGTTCATCGGCCTCACCGTCACGAGCATGCGTCCGACCCTGTGCGGCCAGGACTTGCGCGCAGCAGATAGTGCAGGCGCCGCGTCGGCACAGTGAAGTTTGCGTGACGCCGCAATATCGAGCCGACCGGCAACTTCACACGACTGACTTCAACCTGCAACCGAATCGCAACATCCAGGCTGGATACTTGCCGTTTTGCCGCCCGGACTGGTCCAGCATTGCCGTGATCGTCATCTACAACCCCGTCGCCGGCCACCGGCGCGCGCATACCCTGTGGCGCGTGCTGGACATATTGTCGGCAAATGGCGTCCGGGTGCAACTGCTCGAGACCAGCCACGCCGGGCACGCGACCGAGCTGGCCCGACAGGCCGGGCGG
>CAXUIR010000297.1:0-3726 GCA_964251005.1 uncultured Acetobacteraceae bacterium
ATGTAGGTGCCGCCGGCGCCGAGGCTGACATACGGGCCGGTGACGGGCTGGGCGAAGGCTGCGACGGGCGCGAGCCCGGTGGCGATCAGAAGCGCATTCCTGAGCTTCATGGGTATTCTCCTGTTATATTGTCTCTGGCCCAGGCGCAGCGCGACACCGTGCTTGGCTTCCGGGGCGACAACGCAGCATCTATGACAGTGGATCGGGCGATGCGAGCGCCGCAGACACAGCAGCGCGCTTGCTGTGGCGAAACTGACACAGTCACCGACCCGGTCGGCCAGGCTACGGCGGCTGCTCACCGAAGCGTGAGTTCACACTGCCGACGGGCACGTGTCTGAAACAATGCCTGCTGCACTGCGCTGCCCCGCCGCCTCGTGCGCCCTAGAACAGTGGCTGCTCGCGATCCAACCCACGCCAGGACACCCATGACGCAAGCCAAACCAACCCTGGTGCTGACCAGGACGCTGCCCGATGCGGTCATGCGACGCGCGAACGCGGACTACACCCTGCGCATGCCTGGGCAGCTTCGCGTGCGTGACTGGTTGCCGCACGCCGTGCAGGGTGCCGACGCCATCCTGTGCATCCCCGGCCTGCGGTTCGACGCGAAGCTGATCGAGATGCTGCCGCAATCGGTTCGGGTGATCGGCACCTTCAGCGTCGGCACCGACCACATCGACCTCGACGCGGCCCGCGCACGCGGCGTCAGGCTGGTGAACACCCCCGGCGTGCTGTCCCAGGCGACGGCGGAGTTCACCATGGCGCTGGTGCTGGCGGCCGCCCGCCGCATCGGGGAAGCCGAACGCGTGGTCCGCGCCGGGCAGTGGCAAGGCTGGACGCCGGCCGACTTCCTCGGCCAGAACGTGTCGGGCAAGCGGATCGGCATCTTCGGCATGGGCCGCATCGGGCAGGCGCTGTCGCGCATCGCGCGGCTGGGGTTCGGCATGCAGGTGCACTACCGCAACCGCAACCGGCTGGCGCCCGAGCTGGAAGACGGCGCGGTGTTCCACGACGAAGATGCAGGGTTCCTGGCTGCGAGCCAGGTCCTGTGCCTGCTGGCCCCGGGCGGGGCGGCGACGTCAGGCTGGCTAGACGAAGCCAGGTTGGCGGCTCTGCCCCGGCGCGCCATCGTGGTGAATACCGCGCGCGGCACGCTGGTGGACGACGCGGCCCTGGCCGCCGCACTACGCTCCGGCCACGTGGCTGCCGCCGCACTGGACGTGTTCCCGCGCGAGCCGCGCGTGCCGGAGGTCTATCTCGGGCTGGAGAACGTGGTGCTGACGCCGCACATCGCGACGGCGACGGAGGAGACGCGGGACGCGATGGGCCACGCGGTGCTGGACGGGATAGACGCGGTGCTGGCTGGGCGGGAGCCGGGGAACCTGGTGTAGGCAAGGCAAGCGGTTCTTTTTTGAAAAAAAAAACCAAAAAACTTTGACTCCGCTGTCGCGCGCTCTCCGGATTAGTCCGCGACAGCGGAGACAAAAGTTTTTTGGTTCTTTTTTTCAAAAAAGAACTGCTTCCTTCTTCATCGTCCGATACCGGAACGGCGCCGCCCCGGCCTCGCTCTCCGCCACCGCCGCCTGCATCACCCCATGATGCGGCGAGAGCCCGCACGCCGGGTCCGTCGCGTTCATGTCGCCGAGCAGGGCGAAGGCCTGGCAGCGACAGCCGCCCCAGTCCACCTCCTGGCGGTCGCAGCTGCGGCAGGGCTCCGGCATCCACTGCGTGCCGCGGAAGCGCAGGAACGCGTCCGAGTGGTGCCAGACGTCGGACAGCGAGGTGTCGCGCACCGAGGGGAAGCTGAAGCCGGGCAGCGTTTCGGCCGCGTGGCACGGCATGGCGCGGCCGGAGGGCGAGATGTTGACGAAGCGGCGTGCCCAGCCGCCCATGCAGGCCTTCGGGCGCGCGGCGTGGTAGTCCGGCACCACGTAGTCGATCACCATGCGGCCGCTGAGGCGCAGGCGCGCGGCGTCCACGGCGTCGGTGGCCTCGTGCAACTGGGCCAGCGTGGGCAGCAGGGCGGCGCGGTTGACCAGGCCCCAGCCGTAGTACTGCACGTGGGCGATCTCGGTGCGGTCGGCGTGCAGGGCCTCGGCCATCTCGAGCATCTGCGGCACGCGGGCAGCGTTGCCTCGGTGGACGACGAAGTTCAGCGTCAGCGGCAGGCCGGCACCGCGGATGCGGGCGGCGGCGGCCTGCTTCTTGGCAAACGCGCCGGGGCTGCCGCCGAGCACGTCGTTGGCGGCCGGGTCCACGTCCTGGAAGCTGAGCTGGATGTGGTCCACGCCGGCTTGCATCAGCGCGGCCATCGCGCGGTCGTCCAGGGTGACGCCGGAGGTGATGACGTTGGTGTAGAGGCCGCGCGACGCGGCGTGCGCCACCAGCGTGGCGAGGTCGCGGCGGGCGAGCGGCTCGCCGCCGGTGAAGTGCACCTGCAGCACGCCGATCTCGGCGGCCTGGTCCAGCACGCGCAGCCAGGTGGCGGTGTCGAGCTCGTCCGCGCTGCGCTCGAGCTGCAGCGGGTTGGAGCAGTACGGGCAGGACAGCGGGCAGCGGTGGGTAAGCTCGGCGATGAGGCCGAGCGGTGGGGGAAACGGGATCAAAGCCGGATGGCTCCGCGCGCGGCGAGGTCGGCCAGCATGGCGACGACGTCCGTGCGAATCTCGGCAGCGGGGGCAGCGTAGCGGGCGGCAAGGTCGGCGGTGATGGCGTCGACGCAGCGGACGCCGTCCACCAGCTTGAGGACCTCAACGGCGTGATCGTCCGGCATGAATAGCCGCTCGGGGCCGAGCAGCACCCAGGCGCCGCGCACCTGGTCGAAGCGGAACTTGTGGCCGGGGCTGAAGCGGGGCGCGGCGGCGGCGTCGCTCATGCGGCCGGCACGAAGGCACCGGGTGGCGGGCTTGCCGGAATGACGTAGGCGTGGTGCAGCGCGTCGAGCTGGGCCCAGAGGACGTCGCACTTGAAGCGCAGGGCGGCCAGGACGGCCTCCTGCTCGGCCGGGGTGCGCGCGTGTTCCTGCACGTATGCCAGGGCGAAGTCGCTGTCCTGGGGCGCCTGGGTGAGGCGGGGGGTGAAGTAGGCCAGCGTGTCCCGGGTGATCCAGTCGTAATGGGCGAGCATGCCGGAGACGCGCTCGGCGATGATGGCCGGCGAGAACATCTCGGTCAGCGAGGAGGCGATCGCCTCTAGGACGGGCCGGTCGCGGACAAAGGCGACGTAGGCGTCCACCGCGAATCGCGTGGCGGGCAGAATGCCGGCGCCGGAGCGCACGTAGTCGCAGTCCAGGCCGACGCCCTCGGTCAGCTTCAGCCAGCGCGCCACGCCGCCGGTGCCCGGCGCGTCGCCATCGTGGTCGACGAGACGCCGCCGCCACTCGCGGCGCAGGTCCGGCGTGGGAAGCCGTGCCAACAGTGTGGCGTCCTTGGCCGGGATGGAGGCCTGGTAATAGTAGCGGTTGAGTGCCCACGCCTGAACCTGTGCGCGGCTGAGGTGGCCATCATGCAACAGGCGATGGAAGGGGTGGAGAATGTGGTAGCGTTCGGCGCCGACCGCCCGCAACGCATCGGCGAGCGCCTCGGGCGAGCGCAAGGGCGAGGTAAGCACTGCCGTTGACCCAGGTGTTGACGCAGGGCCGCGCCCGGAGAGCCGGGCGCGGGCGCGGCGGGGGGTTACGTGTTGGGTTGGGCGCAGGGGGGGCTGTTGCTCTCGGCGGCGGGGGGCCCG
>CAXUIR010000298.1:0-3716 GCA_964251005.1 uncultured Acetobacteraceae bacterium
ACCGATATAGCGTCAACCGGCCGCTGCGACACCGTCGGCCACCAGCTCGCGCAATCTCGGGTGTAAATAAGCGTTACCGGCAACGACGTCGTTGTCCGGCCCGTCCGAGACCTGGAACTCCGCGCCGGCGGGGTCGGTGACGGTGCCGCCTGCCTCGCGCACGATTAACAGGCCGGCCGCGCAGTCCCAGGCTTTCAGCCCCAGCTCCCAGTAGCCGTCGTAGCGGCCGGCGGCCACCCAGGCCAGGTCCAGCGCGGCCGAGCCGAAGCGCCGCACGCCGGCCGTCGCCGGCATGAGCGCGCCCAGGGTGCGGGCGAAGGCGAGGCGGTTACGCGCGGTGACGGCGGCGAACGGGATGCCGGTGGCGAACACCGCGTCCTTCAGCTCGCGCCGGGCGGAGACGCGCAGGCGGCGCTCGTTGAGAAAGGCGCCGCCGCCGCGCTCGGCCCAGAACATCTCGTCGTTGGCCGGGCTGTAGACCATGCCGGCCGACACCTCGACCGCGCCGTCCGGGGTGCGGCGCTGCAGCGCCATGCTGATCGCCCAGTGCGGGATGCCGTGCAGGAAGTTCGTGGTGCCGTCCAGCGGGTCCACCACCCAGCGCCAGGTCCAGTTCTCGCCGCCCGAGGCGCCGCTCTCCTCCATCAGGAAGGCGTAGCCGGGGCGCGCGCGGGTCAGCTCCTCGCGCAGCGTGGCCTCGGCGCGCAGGTCGGCCTGGCTGACGAAGTCGGACGGGCCTTTCACGCTGACCTGCAGCTGCTCGACCTCGTTGAAGTCGCGCAGCAGCCGCTTGCTCGCCTTCTGGGCGGCGTTCTGCATGACCGTCATGTGCGGGGATAGGCGGAGGGCCATGGGAGCGGTTCTTTCAGGTGTCGGATTGTCCGGGGCCGAAGATGCGAAGAACTACGACGTCGCCTTCCGGCCGGCCGTACCGGCTCGACCTCATATAGAACTCGATGACCTTGAAATATCAGCACGCGCGTGCCTGGAAGCGGCCCAGGCCTGTTCGTAATGGGACACGGCCAGGGCCGCTATGCTTGCCTCCAGACGCGCAAGCCGGTTGCGGGCGGCTGGCCCGGACCCGGGCTGGCGAAACCAGGTTCTGATGCGCTGCCGGTCGTGTTGGGCGGCAAGGGTCAGGATGACCCTCCTGGGCAATCGTCTCAGGCTTTGCGAGGTTCAGGTCTCGGCAATGGCTCGTCCGTGTCGAGACTGTCCAGCCAAGCCGTAACCTTCGCGAAGGGGACGCCGCCGCGCAGCTTGTAGTCGGCCCTTGCCTCTTCGGTGCTGGCGATCTCTGCGTCGGTGAAGGTCACCGCCTCGGTGGGCATGGTGTCGGGCTGGTCCATGCAGGAGACATAAACTGCGGCGGCTCCAGCTTCTACCCCTTTGCACGCTCCACGTAGCTGCCGTCCTCGGTCCGCACCACCACCCGCTCGCCGGCTTCGACAAAGGGCGGCACCAGCGTCTTCACGCCATTGGACAGCTTGGCCGGCTTGTAGCTGGAGCTCGCCGTCTGGCCCTTCACCACCGGGTCGGCTTCGACGATCTCCAGCGTCACCATCTGCGGCAAATGCGCGCCGACCGGTTCGCCTTCGACCAGGTCCACGTCGATGACCATGTTGTCCTGCAGGAACGGCGCCTGGTCGCCCAGCAGGCCCATCGGCACGATGGTCTGCTCGAACGTCTCGGGGTCCATCAGCACGATGTTGTCCCCGTCGGTGTAGGAGTAGGTGTAGTCCTTGTTGTCCGTCATCAGCCGCTCGACCGTGTCTGCGGTGCGCCAGCGCTCGTTGGTTTTGTTGCCGGTTTTCAGGTCGCGCATTTCCACCTGGATGAAGGCGCCGCCCTTGCCGGGGGTGATGATCTGCTGCTTCAGCACGGTCCAGCGGCGGCCGTCGTGCTCCAGGACCTGGCCGGCGCGGATGAGGTTGGCCTGCTGCTTCATGGGTTGGGTGAACTCTCCGGGTTGGCGGGGTGTCTAATGTCTGGGGGGCGGGGCAGCAAGTAAGGCAAGGCAAGCGGTTCTTTTTTGAAAAAAGAACCAAAAAACTTTTACGTCCGCTGTCGCGCGCTCGCCGGAGAGGTCCGCGACAGCGGAAGCAAAAGCTTTTTGCTTCTTTTTCTCGAAAAGAAGGCCTTGCTTACTTAATCGCGTGCCGCCCGCCCCAAGGATCGCTGACGTACCCAGGCTCGCCCAGGTAATCCGGCCCGATCGGCACCTTGCCGTGGCCGCCTTCGATGTCGAGCACGTAGGTGGGCCAGGCCAGTCCCGTCACCCGCCCGCGCAGGCCCGCCAGCAGCGCGCGCCCCTCCGCGATGGGCACGCCGAAGCGCGCCGTGCCGGGTGCGGCGTCCAGCTGGTGCAGGTAGTAGGGCTTGATCCGGTGGCGCAGCATCGCGCGGAACAGCGCCTCCAGCGTCTCGGTGTTGTCGTTGACCCCGCGCAGCAACACGGATTGTCCCAGCACCGGCACCGCCTGCGCCTGAATGCGGCGCAGGGCGATGGCCGCCTCTGCGGTGAACTCGCGCGGATGGTTGGCGTGCAGCACCAGCCACAGCGGCTTCTCGGTCGCCAGGCACGCTGCCAGCGCCTCGGTCACCCGACCCGGATCGGCCACCGGTACGCGGCTGTGGATGCGCAGGAGCTCGACATGCGGGATGTCCTCCAGCGCGCGCAGCAGATCTTGCAGCCGGCGTGGCGAGAGGAGCAGCGGGTCCCCGCCGGTCAGGATCACCTCGCGCACGGCCGGCTGCGCGCGGACGTAGGCCACCGCCGCGTCCAGTTCGGCCGCGGTCAGCAGGCCGCCGTCGGGGCCTACCTGTTCGCGGCGGAAGCAGAAGCGGCAGTAAACCGGGCAGACCAGCAGCGGCTTGATCAGCACGCGGTCCGGGTAGCGGTGCACCACGCTGGGCAGAGGGGCGTGGGCGTCGTCGCCGATCGGGTCAGGGTGCTCGTGGGGTGCGGTGTCGAGCTCGGCCGAGTGCGGCAGCACCTGCCGGCCGATCGGGTCGTCGGCGTGTTTGATCAGCGCGGCGAAGGCGGGCGGCACGGCGACGGCGTAGCGGGCCGCCACGCGGGTGACGGCCTCGCGGTCGGCGTCCGGGAGCAGGCCGGCATCGATCAGAGCGTCGGGCGTGCGGAGTGTGCCGTCTGGCATGGGCGTGAGGTGGGCTTTCGGGATGGAGCACCCGGGGTCCGGGTCCGGCGCGGCCTAGCACCGGTTCGGCGCGAGGGGAAATGCCGACTCAGTGCGGAGCCTACCTTCAACGCGCAGCGGGCGATTAGCGCAGGAGACAAAGAAGCCTGCTTGTCTCGGCGCGCCGCGGTGTCGACTGAGGGATTGTGGAAAACAGCTTTCGCCAATCAGCGTCAGACTTGGCTCATGCGTCCGGCAGGCAAGCAAGCCTGCTTTTTTGAAAAATAGCAGCAAGAAGTCTCGGGCTGGCTGTCGCGGAGCGTCCTGCAGCATGCACCTGAGACAGGGAAGTTCCGGGAGTGTTTTAGTTCGAGATACGAGGCCTGAAGATTATAGCCGCGTCGGAACAAAACAGTGTCACGCCTATTGGCATGAGAAGCCTGACGGCTAAACTGCTTCGCGCTTAACCCCACGACGGAAACCGGTGCGCCCAACGAGCCTGGAGATTTACCGTTCCGAAGCAAGCAAGGCCTTCTTTTTTGAAAAAAAGAAGTAAAAAACTTTTGCCTCCGCTGT
>CAXUIR010000299.1:0-3714 GCA_964251005.1 uncultured Acetobacteraceae bacterium
GTCTCCAGCTTCGGATCCCGTTCCAGCAGCACCGCCGCGTCCCGGCTCGCCATGCGCAGCAGCCCCTCGTGCTCCACCGGGTCGGCCAGCCGCCACCCCGGCTGACCGGACTGCCGTTTGCCCAGCAGGTCCCCGCCGCCGCGGATGCGGAAATCCTCGTCGGCGATGATGAAGCCGTCCTCGGTGTCGCGCAGCAATACCAGGCGACGGCGCGCGTTTTCGGACAGCCCGTCGTCGTGCAGCAGCAGGCAGTAGCTGGCGGCCGACCCGCGCCCGACGCGGCCGCGCAGCTGGTGCAGTTGCGCCAGGCCGAAGCGTTCGGCGTGTTCCACCACCATGACGCTGGCCGCGGGCACGTCCACGCCCACCTCGATCACGGTGGTGGCCACCAGCAGGCGGGTGCGGCCGGCGGCGAAGTCGGCCAGCGCGCGCTCGCGCGCTTCTGTCTCCATGCGGCCGTGCGCCAGGCCCAGCACGGCGCCGAAGCGGGTGCGCAGCGACGCGTGGCGCGCCTCGGCGGCGGCCACGTCCAGCATCTCGTTCTCGCTGACCATCGGGCAGACCCAGAACACCTGGTCGCCGCGGTCCAGCGCGCGGGCGATGCCGTCGATGACGTCGTCGATGGTGGCCAGGCTGTGCAGGGTGGTGCGTATCTTCTGCCGCCCGGCGGGTTTTTCCGACAGGCGGCTGACCGACATCTCGCCCCAGTGGGTCAGCACCAGCGTGCGCGGGATCGGGGTGGCGGTCATCACCAGCACGTCCGTGACCTCGCCCTTGCCGCCGAGGCTGAGGCGCTGGTCCACGCCGAAGCGGTGCTGCTCGTCGATCACCGCCAGGGCGAGGTCGCGGTAGCCCACCCCCTCCTGGAACAGCGCATGGGTGCCCACCACCAGCGGGGTGCGGCCGCTCTGCAGGCCGAGCAGGGTGTTGCGGCGCGCCACCCCCTTAACCGAGCCGGTGAGCAGCGCGGTGGGCACCGGGCAGATCTTGGTCAGCGTGCGGTGGTGCTGGCGGGCGAGCGTCTCGGTGGGGGCCATCATCGCCGCCTGGGCGCCGGCCTCCACCGCGCGCAGCATCGCCATCGCGGCGACCAGGGTCTTGCCGGAGCCGACGTCGCCCTGCAGCAGGCGCAGCATGCGGCTGGGGGCGGCCAAGTCGGCGTCGATCTCGCCCAGCGCCTCGGCCTGCGAGGGGGTGAGGGCGTGGCCGAAGCGGGCGAGCGCCTGGCTGCGCAGCGCGCCGTCGCCGGCGAGCACGCGGCCGGGGCGGGCGCGTTCGCGGCTGCGCATCCAGGACAGCGCCACCTGGTGGGCGAGCAGCTCGTCGTAGGCTAGGCGGGTGCGGGCCTCGGGCGCGGGGTGTTCGCGCGGGGCGTGCAGGGCGCACAGCGCTTCGGCGAAGCTGGGCCAGCGTTCGCGCTTCAGCAGTGTGGGCTCGTGCCACTCCGGCAAAGCGGGCACGCGGGCGAGCGCCTGGGTCAGCGCCGCGCGCAGGTGGCTGGGGTACAGCCCGGCGGTCAGCGGCCAGACGGGTTCAAGTGCCGGGATCAGCTCGGGCCGGTTGGCGGGTGCTATGTGGTCCGGGTGCGGCATGGTCAGCCGGTCGCCGAAGCTGTCAAGCCGACCGGAGACGAGGATTTTCGAGCCCACCGTGAGCGCCTGGGCGCGGGCGGGCTTGAAGAAGACGAGCTCGGCGGTGCCGGTGCCGTCGGTGACGACGACGCGCCAGGGCTGGCGCTGGGTGGCGGGCTTGTCGTGGCGGACGACGTCCACCTCCAGCGTTGCGACCTGGCCCGGGAGAGCTGCCTTCAGGGTGGGGCGCAGGCGGCGGTCGACGAAGCTTTCCGGCAGGTGGAACAGCAGGTCGAGCACGCGGGTGCCGCCGGTGACGCGCGCCAGCATGGTGGCGACAGCCGGGCCGATGCCCTTCAGCGTGGTCTGTGCTTCGAGCAGCGGCGCCAGCAGGTCCGGCTGGGTGTCGGTCATCGCGCGGGCAAGCGCGGACGAACGCCACCCGAGCCGGCGGTGACCAGCCAACCCGCCCGCGCGATGCTTTCCGAGACCAACCGGCTGATCGAGAAGAAGCAAGCGCCTTCTTTTTCGAGAAAAAGAAGCAAAAAGCTTTTGCACGCGCTGTCGCGGACGGCTGAAGCGACACGTCTCAACAACGCGCACCCAACGAGAGCAAAAGTTTTTTGGTTCTTTTTTTCAAAAAAGAACTGCTTGCCTTGCTCGCTTGCTTCGCCCTGGCGTCCGACACACCGCCCGCTATATGTCAGCCGCACCATGGAAGAAACCTCGTCTCAGCTGGAAAGCCGGCGCCGCCGCCTGCTGTTCCGCGCCAACCACCGCGGCACCCGGGAGAACGACTTGCTGATCGGCGGCTTCGTAGCGTCGCGGCTGGAGCGTTTCTCAGCCGAGGAGATAGACGTGCTGGAGCGGATCATCGAGCTGCCGGACACCTGGCTGACCGACTGGCTGACCGGACGCATGCCTATTCCAGCCGAGCATGACGGGCCGATGCTGCGCGCGATGCGCGACGCGCGCGGCCAGGGGCCGGCCGCTTGAGCATTGCGACCATCTACGGCGCGCCGGAAGGCTTCGACGCGCTGCTGCTGATCCGCCGGGCGGAAGAACACCAGGGCACCCTGCTGCACGTGGCGCGCAACGAGGCGCGCATGGTGCGGCTGTCCGAACTGCTGGCGTTCTTCGCGCCGGACATCGAGGTGCTGCGCTTCCCCGCCTGGGACTGCCTGCCGTACGACCGCGTCTCGCCCAACCCGGCGGTGGTCTCCGAGCGCATCGCCACGCTGTCCCGCCTGCTGGACCCGCCCACGGGCAAGCGCATCGTGCTGACCACGGTGAACGCCGCAGTGCAGCGCGTGCCGCCCCGGCTGGTGTTCCTGGGCGAGAGCCTGGACGTGCGCGCCGGCGGCGAGATGAAGCCCGAGTCGCTTGTGGGCTACCTGGAGGCGCACGGCTACGGCCGTACCGACACGGTGATGGAGCCCGGCGAGTACGCGGTGCGCGGCGGCATCCTCGACGTCTTTCCCAGCGGCGAGGGCGACCCGGTCCGGCTGGACTTCTTCGGCGACACGGTGGAGAGCGTGCGCCGCTTCGACCCCTCCACCCAGCGCAGCACGGAGAAGACGGCCGGCTTCTCGCTGCGCCCGGTCTCCGAGGTGACGCTGGACGAAGCCAGCAAGACGCGCTTCCGCACCGCGTGGCGCGAGCTGTTCGGCCAGGCCGCCGCCATCGACCCGATCTACCAGGCGATCTCCGACGGCCGGCGATACCCGGGCATGGAACACTGGGTGCCGCTGTTCCACGACGAGATGGAGACGCTGCTCGACTACCTGCCGCAGCCCTCCGTCTCGATGGACGTGCAGGGCGAGGAAGCGCTGACCGCCCGGCTGGAGATGATCGCCGACCACTACCAAAGCCGCCGCATGGTGCCGCGCGACGGCGACGTGCCCTACCGGCCGCTGCCGAGCGAGCGCCTATACTTGGACCGTGCCGGCTGGGACGCGATGCTGGCCGGCGTGCCGGCCTTCGTGTTCAGCCCCTACGGCATGCCGGACGGTGCGGGCGGCTTCGACGCCGGCGGGCGGCCCGGCGTGGTGTTCACCCAGGCCGGCACCGGCGCCTCGGCCAACATGTGCGAGCAGCTGGCGGCGCAGGCGGCGAGCTGGGCCGCGCAGGGCAAGCGCACCGT
>CAXUIR010000300.1:0-3708 GCA_964251005.1 uncultured Acetobacteraceae bacterium
CCTGGATGGTGGGGCCGTCCGCCATCGGGTCGGTGAACGGCATGCCGATCTCGATGAGGTCGGCGCCGGCCGCGGGCATGCCCTGCAGGATAGCCATGCTGGTGGCGGGGTCGGGGTCGTAGGCTTCGAGGAACGGAATCAGTGCGCCGCGGCCCTCGCGTTTGAGGGCGGCGAAGCGGGCTTCTATGCGGCTCATGAAAGCAGTTCTATTTTGAGTGCCCGTCTGGAAAGCCGCCGTGGCGGCCATCTGTCGCGGTTCTCCCGTGCTCGGTGCTCATGGCCACAAAAGGCCACGACGCTCCGATGCTCGAACAACCACACCAGGTGACTCACCAGGCCGACTTGTGAAACGAACACGAGAGAAGGAACCAAAAACTCTCGGCTCCGGAGTTGTGCGGTGCGGGGGAGTCCACGACAGCCGCGGCAAAAGTCTTTTGCTTCTTTTCTTCAGAAAAGAAGGCCTTGCTCACAGTTTCGCCCCGAGATGCTCGGCCACCGTGAAGATGTCCTTATCGCCCCGCCCCGACAAATTCATCAGAATGATGTCCTCCTTATCCATCGCCGGCGCGATCTTCTCGATGTGCGCCAGGGCGTGGGCGCATTCCAAAGCGGGAATGATCCCCTCGGTGCGGCAGCACACCTGGAAGCTCGCCAGCGCCTCGTCGTCGGTGATGCCGACGTACTCCGCGCGGCCGATGTCGTGCAGCCAGGCGTGCTCGGGCCCGATGCCGGGGTAGTCGAGGCCGGCGCTGATGCTGTGCGCCTCGGTGATCTGGCCGTCGTCGTCCTGCAGCAGGTAGGTGCGGTTGCCGTGCAGCACGCCGGGGCGGCCGCGTTCGATGCTGGCGGCCTGGGCACCGCTGTCCAGGCCGCGGCCGGCGGCTTCGACTCCGATCAGACGGACGGAAGGCTCGTCGAGGAACGGGTGGAAGATGCCCATGGCGTTGCTGCCACCGCCCACGCTGGCGATCACCACGTCCGGCAGGCGGCCCTCGGCCTGCATCATCTGTGCGCGCGCCTCGGTGCCGATGACGCTCTGGAAATCGCGCACCATGGTCGGATAGGGGTGCGGGCCGGCGACGGTGCCGAGCAGGAAGTAGGTGTCAGTGACGTTGGCGACCCAGTCGCGCATCGCCTCGTTCATCGCGTCCTTCAGCGTGCCGGCGCCGGTGGTAACGGGGACCACCTCGGCGCCGAGCAGGCGCATGCGGAACACGTTGGGGCGCTGGCGTTCCACGTCCACGGCGCCCATGTAGATGACGCAGGGCATGCCCATCAGCGCGCAGACGGTGGCCGTCGCCACACCGTGCTGGCCGGCGCCGGTCTCGGCGATGATGCGCGTCTTGCCCATGCGGCGGGCCAGCAGGATCTGCCCCATGCAGGAGTTCACCTTGTGGGCGCCGGTGTGGTTCAGCTCCTCGCGCTTGAAGTAGATTTTAGCACCGCCCAGCGCCTTCGTCAGGCGCTCGGCGAACCACAGCGGGCTGGGGCGGCCCACGTAATCCTTCAGGTAGTAGTCGAGCTCGGCCTGGAAGCTGGGGTCCTGCTTGGTGGCCTCGTAGGCGGCCTCGAGCTCGAGCACCAGCGGCATCAGCGTCTCGGCCACGAAGCGGCCGCCATACGCGCCGAAGCGGCCCTGAGCGTCCGGGCCGGAGCGCAGCGTGTTGGGCCGCAGCGGCAGGGTGGGGCTGTGGTTCACGTCTGTCTCCTGGTGGACAAGCCGGCAAACTAGCGCAACCCCGCCGCTCTTGTCAGGTGTCGGTGCCGTGGGTCAGACATCTGGGTCGCCTGGTGCGATGATCGAGGGGGAAACTGATGCTACGTTCGATGTCCGGCCAGGCGCCTCCCGCAACCGGCGCCCAAGCGGACGCCGTGTGGATCGACCTGGACCGCGCCACGCCGGCCGAAGCCCGCCAGGTGATGGACGCCACCGGGCTGCGCGTGCCGCTGCGTGAGGAAGTGGCCGAGATCGAAACCTCCTCGCGCCTGATACACGAGGGCGCCATCTTGTACCTGACCACGCCGATGCTGAGCCGCGCAGAAGGCGGCGTGCCGGCCATGGCGCCGCTGGGGTTCGTGGTCTCGCACGACCGGTTGCTGACGGTGCGCTTCGCCGCGTCCGCGGTCGTCGAACACTTCGCACAGGATTGGCGGGGCGTGGCGCCGCACTCCGGCGCGCAGCCTTTTCTCGGCCTGCTGGAGGCTCTGGTGGACCGGCTGGCCGACGTGCTGGAACATCTCGGCGGCGAGATGGACGTGCTCTCCGTTGCGCTGTTCCAGAACGGCCCGGCCGGCGGGCTGTCCGGCAAGCGGCGCTCCGATTTCCTGCAGGGCACGCTGGCCAGCATCGGCGCCACCGGCACGCGCGTCTCCCAGTTGCGCGACAGCCTGCTGGGCGTGGGCCGCATCGTCCGCTTCGTAACGGAGACGCAGCCGGACTGGATCACGCAGGACGACCGCCGCCGCCTGGCCACGCTGGACCGCGACGTGGCGTCGCTGAACGACTACGACATCCAGCTGCAGGACCGCATGCAGTTCCTGCTGGACGCGACGCTCGGCTTCATCAGCATCGAACAGAACGACACGATCAAGGTGCTGACGGTGGTGAGCATCGTCGGCATCCCGCCCACGTTCATCGCCAGCATGTACGGAATGAACTTTCAACACATGCCCGAGCTGAGCTGGAAGTATGGATACCCGTATGCGCTGACGCTGATCGCGTTAAGCATTTTGGTGCCGCTTGGGATTTTCTGGCGCAAGGGGTGGCTTTGACAAGCGAAGCAAGCGGTTCTTTTTGAAAAGAACTAAAAACTTTTGACGCCGCTGTCGCGCGCTCTCCGGATGAGTCCGCGACAGCGGAGTCAAAAGTTTTTTGCTTTTTTTTTTCAAAAAAGAAGGCCTTGCCTGCTTCGAAACAGTCAATCTCCAGGCCCGTATGGTATCATACTTTCGTGCTCGCCTTATGATCCTTGATGTCGCGAAAGTTCAACTCGGAATTTTGCTCGACAGTCCGGCGCAACGTGAACGCTGACGTGGCCAGGAACACCGGGTCGCCGTCCACGTCGTCCGACATCGCGGTGCGCTGGTCCTGTGCAAACTGTGCCAACCGTGTGCGGTCGCCGGACACCCAGCGCGCCAGGTTGTAGGGCGTGGGCTCGAACCCAATGGCCACGCCATACTCGCCGGCCAAGCGCGCCTGCAGCACGTCGAGCTGCAGGGTGCCGACTACGCCCACGATCGGCTGGCTGCCGTCCTGCGGGCGGAACAGCTGCACCACGCCTTCTTCAGCCAGCTCTTGTAGAGCTTGACGCAGCTTTTTCGCTTTCATCGCGTCGTCCAGGCGCACGCGGCGGAGGATCTCGGGGGCGAAGCTGGGCACGCCGAGGAACTGCAAGTCTTCGTCTTCGGTGAGCGTGTCGCCGATGCGCAGGGTGCCGTGGTTGGGGATGCCGACGACGTCGCCGGCGAAGGCTTCCTCGGCAAGTTGCCTGTCGCGGGCGAAGAAGAATTGCGGCGCGGTCAGCGGGATGATCTTGCCAGTGCGCACCTGGCGCAGCTTCATGCCGCGTTCGAGGCGGCCGGAGCAAATGCGGGCAAAGGCCATGCGGTCGCGGTGGTTGGGGTCCATGTTGGCCTGGATCTTGAACACCAGCGCCGTGAGCTTGTCCTCGGTGGCGACGACGGTGCGGGTGTCGGCAGGCTGCGAGC
>CAXUIR010000301.1:0-3706 GCA_964251005.1 uncultured Acetobacteraceae bacterium
GGTTCTTTTTTGAAAAAAAGAACCAAAAAACTTTTGTCTCCGCTGTCGCGCGCTCTTCGGACGAGTCCGCGACAGCGGAGACAAAAGTTTTTTGCTCCTTTTCTTCAAAAAAGAAGGCTTTGCTTGCTTCGGAGCGGTCAGTCTCCAGGCCGTTGATATAAGTAGACTGCTAAACGACAGTCAGCTTTTCTGGAAAGACGCAGCAAAGAGCGTTTGGTCAGCTGGTCGCCGAGCTGCTCGCACTGGGCGCCCACCAGAACGAACATCTTCGGTTCATTGTTCGTAAACCGCTTGCCTCACCCTTTCACCACCTTCGGCGGCAGGTCCAGCTTCAACGACAATTCCTTCAACCGTGCCGCAGGCACCTCCGCCGGCGCCCCCATCAGCAAATCCTCGCCCTGCTGGTTCAGCGGAAACAGGATCACTTCGCGGATGTTCGGCTCGTCGGCCAGCAGCATCACCATCCTGTCGATGCCTGGTGCCGAGCCGCCATGCGGCGGTGCGCCGTAGCGGAACGCGTTCAGCATGCCGCCGAAGCGCGCCTCCACGTCCGCCTGCGTGTAGCCGGCGATCTCGAAGGCGCGGATCATCACGTCCGGGCGATGGTTGCGGATGGCGCCGGACGACAACTCGATGCCGTTGCAGACGATGTCGTACTGGTAGGCCTTGATGGTGAGCGGGTCCTGGTTCTGCAGCGCTTCCATGCCGCCCTGCGGCATGCTGAACGGGTTGTGCGAGAAGTCGATCTGCCCGGTCTCCTCGTTCAGCTCGTACATCGGGAAGTCCACCACCCAGCAGAAGCGGAAAGCATCTTTCTCGTAGAGGTCGAGCTCCTGGCCAACGCGGTTGCGCACGCTGCCTGCGAACTTCTGCGCGTCCTCGTGTTTGCCGGCGGCGAAGAACACCGCGTCGCCTGGCTGCAGGCCACAGGCCGCGCGGATGGCTTCCAGCCTGTCCGGTTCGAGGTTCTTGGCGATCGGGCCTTTCGCACCGTCGGCCTCGTAGATGATGTAGCCCAGGCCGCCCGCACCCTCGCTGCGCGCCCACTCGTTCAGCTTGTCGAAGAAGCCGCGCGGGCGCGGGCCGGCGCCAGGTGCGGGGATAGCGCGAACGATGCCGCCGGAGGCTACGATCTTGGCGAACAGGCCGAAGCCGCTGCCGGCGAACTGCGCGGTCACGTCGGTAATGCGCAGCGGGTTGCGCAAATCTGGCTTGTCGGAGCCGTAGCGCAGCAGCGCCTCGTCGTAGGGGATGCGCACGAACGGCGGCTTGTCCACGATGCGGCCGCGGGCGAACTCCTCGAACGTGCCGGCGATCACCGGCGCCACCGCGTCGAACACGTCGTCCTGCGTCACGTAGCTCATCTCGAGGTCGAGCTGATAGAACTCGCCCGGGCTGCGGTCCGCGCGGCTGGCCTCGTCACGGAAGCACGGTGCGATTTGAAAGTAGCGGTCGAACCCGGCCACCATCAGCAGCTGCTTGAATTGCTGCGGTGCCTGCGGCAACGCGTAGAACTTGCCTGGATGGTTGCGCGCCGGCACCAGGAAGTCGCGCGCACCTTCCGGCGAGCTGGCGGTCAGGATCGGCGTCTGGAACTCGGTGAAACCCTGCTCCACCATGCGGCGGCGGATCGACGCGATCACCTGCGCGCGCAGCATCATGTTTGCGTGCACGCGCTCGCGCCGCAAGTCGATGTAGCGGTGCGCCAGCCGCGTCTCGTCGGAGAAACTCTCGCTGCCGGCAACCTGCATCGGCAGCACGTCGGCGGTGGACTGCACGGCGATGTCGCGCGCCACCAGCTCGACGTCGCCGGTCGGCAGGCGCGGGTTGCGGGTGGCCTCCGCGCGCGCCACCACGTCGCCGGTCACCGTAATCACGCTTTCCACGCGCAACCCGTCGGCCACCGCCATCGCAGGCGCGCCGTTGGGAAACACGATCTGCGTCAGGCCGTAATGGTCACGCAAATCCACGAACAGCAGGCCGCCATGGTCGCGCTTGCTGTGGATCCAGCCGGACAGGCGGGCCTGGCTGCCCGCGTCGGTGGCGCGCAGCGCGCCGCAGGTGTGGGTCCGGTAGGGGTGCATCGGCGTGCCTCGGGAGTAAGTCGGCGAGCGCGCAGTGACTGCTGACCTGGCGAAAGAAAGCAAGGCCTTCTTTTTCGAGAAAAAGAAGCAAAAAGCTTTTGCGCGCGCTGTCGCGGGAAGCTGAAACACCACGCTTCACCACGGCGCACCCACCGGAGACAAAAGTTTTTTGGTTCTTTTTTTCAAAAAAGAACCGCTTGCCTTACTCTCTCCGGCGGGAACTGCTCTTGCCCCCACGCGCCCAGCGTAACCGCCATGGCAACTCTCTTGCCAACCCATACAAGCGTAGTAGAAACGCCGATGCCCCGCCCCGCGCGCGAGACTTTCGCGCATCCCGCACTCATCACCGGCACCGACGCGCTCGCCGCCCTCTGCGATCGGCTCTCCACCGAGGCCTACGTCACGGTGGACACCGAGTTCATGCGAGAGCGCACTTACTGGCCGGAGCTCTGCGTGGTGCAGCTCGGCGGTGTGGCCGACGTCGCCGTGGTGGACGCCCTCGCCCCCGGACTGAACCTGGCCCCGCTCGGCCGCCTGATGGCCAACGCGGCTGTGGTGAAGGTGTTCCACGCCGCCCGCCAGGACGTGGAGATCTTCCTCCAGCTGTTCGGCGCGGTCCCCATCCCGCTGTTCGACACCCAGGTGGCCGCCATGGTGGCCGGCTTCGGCGACCAGGTCGGCTACGACAGCCTGGTGGCCGGCCTCGCCGGCGGCAGCATCGACAAGGCGCACCGTTTCTCGGACTGGTCCGCGCGCCCGCTCAGTCCTGCCCAGGTCGCCTACGCCGCGGCCGACGTTACCCACCTGCGCACCGTCTACGAGCGCCTGACCGCCCGGCTGGACCGCGAAGGCCGCACCCCCTGGGTCGCCGAGGAGATGGCCGCGCTGGCCGAACCCGCTACCTACCGCCCAGACCCGGACACGATGCGGGAGCGCCTGCGCCCGCGCACCAGCAACCGCCGCATGCTCGCCGCCCTGCGCGCGGCGGCCGCCTGGCGCGAGCGCGAGGCGCAGCGCATCAACATTCCCCGCCAGCGCCTGGTGCGCGACGAGAGCCTGCTGGAGGTCGCCGCCACCATGCCGGCCGACGCCGACGCGCTAGCCCGCATCCGCGGTGTCACCCGCGGCTTCGCCGAAGGTGCGACCGGCCAGACACTGCTGGCAGCGCTGGTCGAAAGCCAGGCCCTGCCGGAGGACGCCCTGCCCGAAGCGCGCGCCGCCCGCGACGGCGCACGGCATAGAGGCCGTCGGCCGCCGGTTGGGCGTCCTCGCCGGCGGGGGGGGCCCTGCTGATGGGGCTGCGGGGGCAAATGGCTTAACCCCACGACGTGGCGCCGAAGCTGCTGGCGTCGTCCGAGGATATCGACCGGCTGGCGACCGAGGAGGAGCCGGACGTGCCCGCCTTGCACGGCTGGCGGTTCGGCGTGTTCGGCGAGGACGCGCTGGCGTTGAAGCAGGGGCGGATCGCGCTGGGCGTCGCGGGGAAGCGGGTGAAGCTGATACGGTCGTAAGAGCCGACGAACTAATACCAAGTGGCGTTGATGCTAACTCATCGAAGCAAGCAGTCCTTTTTTGAAAAAAGGACCAAAAAACTTTTGACCCCGCTGTCGCGCGCTCTCCGG
>CAXUIR010000302.1:0-3700 GCA_964251005.1 uncultured Acetobacteraceae bacterium
ATGCGGGTTTCTGCGGTCATGGTTGGCGATCATACTCCTGCACGCGACGAAGCAAGGCCTTCTTTTTTGAAAAAAAGAAGCAAAAAAACTTTGTCAGCGCTGTTGCGGCCTCTCCTCAAGCGTGCGCCCAGGAGACAAAAGTTCTTCGGTTCTTTTTCGGAAAAGAACGCCTTTCTTCCTTAACTACGGCGCGACACGACCCAAGACGCCAGCACACGCAACCGGTCCGCTTCCGGCCCGAAATGCTCCAGATGGTCTCTGGACTGCTCACACAACATCCGAGCCTGCGCTTCGGCGCGCTCGACCCCTAAAATTGATACTACTGTGGCTTTTCCGGCAGCCTGGTCCTTGCCCGCCGTCTTGCCGATCTGTTCGGCGGTGCCCACTGCGTCCAGCACGTCGTCGGCGATCTGGAAGGCGCTGCCGATGTCGCGGCCGAAGGCGGCGATTTGCGTGCGCACCTGCCAGGGGGCGCGGCCCAGTATGGCACCGGCCTCGGCCGAGTACTGGATCAGCCGGCCGGTCTTCAGCGCCTGCAGGCGGGAGACCTCGCCGATGGACAGCGCACGGCCCTCGGACTCCATGTCGATCATCTGGCCGCCGGCCATGCCGCGCGCGCCCGAGGCCAGGGCCAAGGCGCAGACCAGCTCGCAGCGGGCCAGCGGGTCGGAATGGGTGTCCTCCTCGGCCAGCACCTCGAAGGCGCGGGCCTGCAGCGCGTCGCCGGCCAGGATGGCGGTAGCCTCGTCGAAGGCACGGTGGGTGCTGGGCTTGCCGCGGCGGAGGTCGTCGTCGTCCATCGCCGGCAGGTCGTCATGCACCAGCGAGTAGGCGTGCAGCATCTCGACCGAGGCGGCCACCCGCGCGGCGCAGGCCGGCGCCACCTTGAACAGGGAGGCGACCTCCATCACCAGGAAACCACGCAGCCGCTTGCCGCCGCCCAGCACCGCGTAGCGCATCGCCTCGATCAGCCTGGCTTCCAGGCCGGCCTCGAGCGGCAGAAGGTTGTCCAGGCAGGCCTCGATCTGGGCGGCGCGGTCGGTCAGCGCCGCGGTCAGGCCTACGCCGGTGGCACCGTGCAGCCCGACCTCCATGCTGTCCGTGGTCATACCGGCTCCACCGATTTCAGGCCGATCGCGCCGTCCGCCCGCTCGACGATGGCCTGCACGCGGGCTTCCGCCTCGGCCAGCTTGGCCTCGCAGTGGCGGCGCAGCGCGGTGCCGCGCTCGTAGCAGGTGATGGCGTCCTCGAGCTTCTGCTGCCCCCCCTCCAGTCCGCGCACGATGCGCTCCAACTCAGCCAGGGCGTCCTCGAAGGAGAGGCCGGAGATAGGTTCCGACATGATCTGGGCACCGTTAGCGTCAAAGATGGGCAAAAGGAAGACGGGTCAGGCATGCGCCGTGTGGCAGGCGGGACAAGCAATAAACCACGAAGACACGCATGACACGAAGGAGGATTACAGTGCTGTGGTGCCAAAGACACATACCCGGCGTGCTTCTTCGTGTGCTCCGGGCCTTCGTGGTTACTCTTTCTTGCACGGCTCGGTGGCCGGCACCGGGTTGGCTCTGCTTCTGCTTCTTTGCTCGCATAAGCATTAAGGCAAGCGGTTCTTTTTTGAAAAAAAGAACCAAAAAACTTTTGACTCCGCTGTCGCGCGCTCGCCGGAGAGGGTCGGGATGGCGAAGCTCGCCAGGCTGATGCCAGCAAGCACGAGTTTAATCCTGGCGGCCAGGAAGACAGCATGGCCATCTTTTCTAAAGACAAGAAGCAAAAGACTTTTGGTCCTGCGGTCGCGATGGTTCTGCAGCGTCCGCCCAAGAGAATAAAGTTTTTTGGTTCTTTTTTTTAAAAAAGAACCGCTTGCTTGCTGCTTGGACCAACACCGGGGAATAGCCGACTACGCACCAGCCGGGCACTCAGAAATCCAGATCCGCGTAGTGCACCGGCGGGTCCACGCCGGCGACACGGTCGGTCAGCAGCGGCCGGAAGCTGGGACGCGACTTAATGCGCGAGTACCAGTCCCGGGCGGCGGGCGAGATGGACCAGTCCACCTCGCCGGCAAAGTCCAGCGCGGAGAGGTGGCCGGCGGCGGCGAAGTCGGCCAGGCTGAGCTCGTTGCCGGCCAGCCAGCGGCGCTGCTCGGCCAGCCAGCCAACGTACTCCAGGTGGCCACGCAGGTTGGCGTAGCCGGCGCGGATGGCGGTCACGTCCGGCTGGCCGCGGCTGAACATCCGCTTCATGTGCTTTTCGCCCAGCAGGTTGCGGGTGACCTCGCCCGCGAACTTGCCGTCGAACCAGGCGACCAGGCGGCGCACCTCCACGCTCTCGCCCAGCGTGCGGCCGAGCAGCGCGGTGTCCGGGTAGGCTTCCTCGAGATACTCGCAGATCACCCCGCTGTCGGGGATCACCAGGCCGTTGGCTTCCACCAGCACCGGCACCGTGCCGGCCGCGTTCATCGCCAGAAACTCGGTGCGCCGCTCCCACACGCGCTCGACCTTCAGCTCGAACGGCAGCCTGCGCTCGGAGAGCACCAGGCGGACTTTCCGCGCGTAGGGCGACATGGGGAGGTGGTAGAGGATACGCATGGGACGGCGTTATGACACATGCGCTGCGCCGGGAGAACGGCGCCGGACGCATCCGGGAGCAAAGAACAAGCAAGGCCTTCTTTTCTGAAGAAAGGAAGCAAAAGACTTTTGCTCCTGCTGTCGCGGAATCTCTCTCAGCGAGTACTCCAGGAAGCAAAAGTTTTTTGGTTCGTTTTTCAAAAAAGAACCGCTTGCCTTGCCTTCTCCCCCACGCAGTGCCCCCCTGACGTGCTACTGCACCCGAGCAAGCCGACCTTCTTCCGCGGTGAGCGGCACCGGCAGGTACTTCACGAATTCCTTCGGCACCACGTGCCAGAAATGCGCGCGTTCCTGTTCCCAGTCGTGCAGCAGCATTGCGGCGTAGCGGCTGTTGGTCTCCAGCGCGTGCTCCTCGACCAGGCGGCGCAGCGTGGCCTCCCAATGCGGCGTGGCCAGGCGTTGCCAGGTGAGGGTGTCGGGGTTCACCCGCAGCTCGAACGTGCCGGCAGGGTCGTAGACAAAGGCCATGCCGCCGGTGAAGCCGGCGCCGAAATTGTCGCCCACCTCGCCGAGGATCACGATCGTGCCACCGGTCATGTACTCGCAGCCGTTGCTGCCACAGCCTTCGACGATGCCGAGCGCGCCGGAGTTGCGCACCGCGAACCGCTCGCCGGCCTGGCCTGCGGCGAACAGCTTGCCCGAGGTGGCACCGTAGAGCACGGTATTGCCGAGGATGGTGTTGTTCTGGCTCAGCAGCACGGAGCTGGGCGAGGGGTGCACGATGATGGTCGCACCAGAGAGGCCCTTGCCCACGTAGTCGTTGGCGTCGCCCATCACCTCGATGCGCAGGCCCTGCACGGCAAAGGCGCCGAGCGACTGTCCGGCGCTGCCGCGCAGCCGCGCGGTGATGTGGCCGGGTGCCAGCCCCGTCATGCCGAAGCGGCGCACGATGCGCGAGCTGAGCCGCGTGCCGATGGCGCGATGCGTGTTGCGGATGCCGTATTGCAGCTGCATCTTCTCGCCGCGGTCGAACAGCGCCTGCGCGTCGGTGATCATCTGCGCGTCCAGGGTGTCGGGCACCTCGTTGCGGCCCTCGCGGGTGCAGAACTTGGCGTGCGGGCCGGCGTCGGCCTGTG
>CAXUIR010000303.1:0-3680 GCA_964251005.1 uncultured Acetobacteraceae bacterium
GACAGGGAGCAAAAGTTTTTTGGTTCTTTTTTTCAAAAAAGAACTGCTTGCCTTGCCTTGCTTGACACACGTCTGTGCGCCCCCGAGTTTGCCAAACAAGCAACAATCAGGAACCGTCCATGACCCGCCTGCTGGCCTTCGCCGCCCTGCTCTCTCCGCTGCACGTTGCCGCCGCGGCCGAAGTCACCCAGAGCGTCACCACCACCGCCAGCCCGAAGGCCGTCTGGTCGGTGGTCGGCGCGTTCGACGGCATCCACACCTGGCTTCCCGGCGCCGCCAGCAGCCCGGCCGACAAGGGCAACAAGATCGGCTCGGTCCGGCTGATCACGCTGAGCGCGCCCGGCAACCCCACGGTGCGCGAGCAGCTCACAGCCCGCAAAGGCACCACCTATTCCTACAAGATCCTGCAGGTGGACCCGAAGGTGCTGCCGGTGACCGACTACGTCTCGACCATCTCGGTGACCAAGTCCGGCACCGGCTCCAACGTCACCTGGCACGCGACCTTCACGCCGCCCGCCGGCACCGACGTTGCGGCAGACGAAAAGGCGTTGACCGGCCTGTATCAGTCCGGCCTGGGCAACATCAAGACGCTGGCGGAGAAGTAGCCGCACCGGCGTAGTCGGCCACCAGGTCGGCCACTACACGCTCGAACATTTCCGTCGTCAGCCGGCGGGTGGAGGTGTTGTAGCGGGAGACGTGGTAGCTGTCGGCCAGCACCAGCCCGCCCGGCAACGCGTGGCGGGCGCCGTGGCCGAACTTGAAGTGGCTCAGCCTGCCGCCCAGCGCGCGCACCACCGCGGCGTGGGCCAGCAGCCCCAGCGCCAGCACCGCGCGAAGTTTCGGCAGGGCGCCGAGCTCGCCGGTCAGAAACCTGTTGCAGGTGGCGGCTTCGGCGGGGGTGGGCAGGTTCGCCGGCGGCACGCAACGCACGGCGTTGGCGATCCGGCAGGCGTGTAAGGTCATCCCGTCGTTCGGGTCGGCCAGGTAGGTGCCGTGCGCCAGCCCGAACTTCAGCAGCGTTTCGTAGAGCAGTATGCCGGCGTGGTCGCCGGTGAACGGCCGCCCGGTCCGGTTCGCCCCTTTCGCGCCGGGCGCCATCCCCACCACCAGCAGCCAGCCATCCTGCGGCCCGAAGCTGGGCACCGGCGCGTTGAACCAGGTGGGGTTCTCTGCCCTGTTTGCCTCGCGGTACGATTTCAACCGGGGGCAGAGCGGACAGTCGGGTGGTGGCGTGCCGGTAGCGGACGGATCATTGATTTTCATGTCTGTCAGCTTTGACTCTGGTTTTTCGGTGGTCAGGCGAGGGCAAGGCAGCGATACCGAGATGTGCGTGACCGAGGCGTGTTGTTTCAGCCGTCCGCGACAGCGCGCGCAAAAGCTTTTTGCTTCTTTTTCTCGAAAAAGAAGGCCTTGCTTGCTCACTTCACCGGCAGGCAAGCCAAAGCAAGCTGCGCCATCGCCCGCGCCCGGTGGCTGAGAGCGTGCTTATCCGCCGGCGCCATCTCGCCAAACGTCACCGCATTGCCCAACGGCACGAACATCGGGTCGTAGCCGAATCCCAACCCACCGCGCGGCGGCCAGGCCAGCATGCCGTCCACGCGGCCCATGAAGCTGGCCGTCTCGCCGTCTGGCCAGGCCAGGCACAGCACGCAGACGAACCAGGCGCGATCGTCCGGGTCGGCGCCGCGGGCTTGCTGCACGCGCGCCATCGCCGCAGCGAAGTCGCGCCCGGCGCCGGCCCAACGCGCGGACAGCACGCCGGGTGCACCCTGCAGCGCGGCGACGCAGAACCCTGAATCGTCGGCCAGCGCCGGCAAGCGCGACGCGGTCGCCGCTGCCAGCGCCTTCAGCCGGGCGTTGCCGACGAAGTCCGGCGCCGTCTCTTCAGGTTCCGGCAGGCCGAGGTCGGCGGCGGAGACGACCTCCACCCGATGCGGTCGGACGAGCTCGGCGATCTCGGCCAGCTTGCCGCGGTTGTGGCTGGCCAGCACCAGCCTCTCTCCCTGCGCCAGCCGCCGCGCGCCGCTCACGCCAGCGCCTTCCTCTGCGCTTCGAACAGCGCCGCGGTGCCGAGCTGCGCCAGCCGCAGCAGCTCCATGAACTGTGCCTCGCTGAACGGCGACTGCTCCGCGGTGCCCTGGATCTCCACGATGCCGGTCTCGGTCAGCACGAAGTTGGCGTCGGCCTCCGCGCCGCTGTCCTCGGCGTAGTCGAGGTCCAGCAGCGCCGCCCCGCCGACCAGGCCACAGGAGACGGCGGCCACCTGGCTGCTCAGCGGCACCGCGGCGATCACCTTGTTGGCCACCAGGTGGCGGAACGCCAGGCTGAGCGCCACCCAGGCGCCGGTGATGCTGGCGCAGCGGGTGCCGCCGTCAGCGTTCAGCACGTCGCAGTCCAGCGCCACGCTCATCTCGCCCATCGCCGTGCGGTCGGTCACCGCGCGCAGGCTGCGGCCGATCAGGCGCTGGATCTCCTGCGTGCGTCCGGACTGCTTGCCGCGGGCGGCCTCGCGGTCGCCGCGGGTGTGGGTGGCGCGGGGCAGCATGCCGTACTCGGCGGTGACCCAGCCCAGGCCCTTGTTGCGCATGAAGGGCGGGACCTTGGGTTCCACGCTGGCGGTGCACAGCACCTCGGTGCCGCCCATGCGGATCAGGCAGCTGCCCTCGGCGTGGTGGGAGAAGCCGGGCTCGATCGAGACGCGGCGGAGGGCGTTGGGAAGGCGGTTTTCGTGGCGCATTAGGGAAGTTCCAGAAAGGAAGGGTAGGCAAGGCAAGCAGTTCTTTTTTGAAAAAAAGAACCAAAAAACTTTTGTTCCTTGGGCTACGCTGCGGAGAGTCCGCGACAGCAGAGACAAAAGTTTTTTGCTGCTTTTTTTCAAAAAAGCAGGCCTTGCTTTCTCATTTCCGCGTTCTGGTTGCCGGTCTTAGCCGCGAGCGGCCGTTTTTACAAAAGCGAACCGGTTGCTCGTTGGCGGCACGGCGGCGCTATATCAGCTAGATGGACCTGCAACCCAGACCGCTCCCCCCAGGCCTGGACCCGCGCGCTGCCGCAGTGCTGCGCGAGATCGTCGAACAATACGTCAGCAACGGCGAGCCGGTCGGCAGCCGCACGCTGGCCCGCCGGCTGCCGATCGCGCTCTCGCCGGCTACCATACGCAACGTGATGGCCGACCTCACCGACGCCGGCCTGCTGTTCGCCCCGCACACCAGCGCCGGCCGCCTGCCGACCGACCGTGGCCTGCGTCTGTTCGTCGACGGGCTGCTGCAGTTCGGCGACCTCTCGCTCGACGAGCGCGAGACGATCAGCCGCCAGCTTGCCGGCCACGGCCGCTCGCTGCAGGACACGCTGGCGGACGCCTCGGCCATGCTCTCCGGCCTCAGCCAGGCCGCCGGCATGGTGCTGGCCCCCAAGTCGGACGGCGCCATTAAGCACATCGAGTTCGTCTCGCTTGGCTCCGGCCGCGCGCTGGTCATACTGGTCGCCGCCGACGGCCAGGTGGAGAACCGGGTGATCGAGATCCCGCCCGGCCTGCCGCCCTCGGCACTGACCGAGGCGGCCAACTACCTCAACGCGCGCGCCGCCGGCCGCACGCTGCTGGAGCTGCGCCGCCGCGTGGCCGAGGAGATGACGGCGGACCGCGGCCAGCTCGACCCGCCCAGCTGACCGGCGCAGCCGCGCCT
>CAXUIR010000304.1:0-3679 GCA_964251005.1 uncultured Acetobacteraceae bacterium
CCCTGGGCGGCAAGAACTGGTGGCCGATCGCCACCGACCCGCAGACCCACATGGCCTACGTGCCGACGATGCACACCTGCATGACAATCAAGGGTGTGGCCGGCGGCGCCTACAAGGCTGGCCTGCCGTTCCTCGACGAGAGCTTCAAGGTGGTGCGCGACCCGCTTCATCCCGACGAGTGGGGTTCGGTGCAGGCGATCGACCTGAACACCGGCAAGCAAGCCTGGCGCTTCGGCAGCAAGACGCCGTGGAACGACGGCATGCTGGCGACTGCCGGCGGTCTGGTGTTCTCAGGCTCGGCCGAGGGCTACCTGTACGCGTTCGACGCCAAGACGGGTGCGGTGAAGTGGAAGAGCCCGCAGATGAGCAGCGGCATCATCGGCGTGCCGAGCACGTGGAAGGTCGGCAACAAGCAGTATGTCGGCGTGTGGGCCGGCTGGGGCGGGGCGACGCCGATCTGGGGCGGCGAGATGGCGAAGGATCCAGCTGTCAGCTCGATACCTACCGGCGGCCACCTCTACGTGTTCAGCCTGTAGGAGCGTTTGTGAGAATGCGTTCGGATCGGGTTGTTGCGCAGGGTGTCAGGTCGTTGCCGTTTGCAGGCGTGCTGCGGCTATGCCTGAGGCATGCCTGGTCCGGACGCGAAAGGTTTCAACACCAAGGACACCAGAAGCACCAAGAGGACAGCGCAGTCGAGACGCTGCGTGACAACGCCAAGGTCGCTCACGCCGCTCTTCCTGGTGGTCTTGGTGTTGAACGTCCTGCCAGCCAACGCCGTCTCGCTCGCATGGCACACCCAAACCTCGCCAGCTCGCGACAGTCGGACCAAAAGTTTTTTGCTGCTTCTTTTCAAAAAAGAAGCGCTTTCTTGCTTGCCTGCACAATGGCTATTCTTACGAGCCACCGCGCGCAAGCTGCAGAGTCCGCGCTGAAAGTCTGCGTAGACTCCTCCAGCCCGACCGCTGCGCACGATCGCGAAGTCGCCGCCTCGGTTGCGAAGCAGGCCGGGCTTTCCCTGACCGTGACGCCGTTCGACAGCAGCGACGAGGACGGAGGTTTTCCGGCAAAGGAATTCCGCAAGCTGCTGACGCATGGCTGCGACCTGGTGATGGGCTATCCTGTCGACGCAACCGGGCCCGATTTGCCGGAAGGGCTGCTGGCGACGAAGCCCTACGCCCAGACCGGTTTCGTGCTGGTGACGGCGCCGGGAGAGACGGCTCACAGCCTGTCGGAGCTGCCAGCGGGGACCGGCGTCGCGGTGACGTTCGAGGCGCCGCCAAACCTGTACATCGTCGACCACCCCAACGTCTCGGCCGACACGCAAAGAACAGACGCGGACACGTTGGCAGCGGTGGTCAGCGGTCACGACCGCGCGGCGATGGTGTGGCAGCCGACGGTTGACGCCTACCTCGCCGCACATCCCGGCGGGGCCAAACTGAGCGTGTATCCAATGACCGAGCCGCATGCGCGCTACAACGTGGTGGCGCTCTACCTGCCTGCGCAGGCGCAGCAGGCGGCCACGTTCAACGCGACGAAGATCTCGGTGAACGTGCCTGTTGCGGCCGGCGTAGGTGCCGCCTTGCCGGCGATCTACACGTCGGCCCAGGCCAAGTCGGGCTACGTCAAGTTCATCGGCAACTGCGCCATGTGTCACGGCGTGAACCTGCAGGGCAAAGCCGGGCCGGCGCTCAAAGGACCGAACTGGGCGAACGAGAAGGCAAACTACACGGTGGGCGAGGTGTTCACTGTCGTGTCCCAGCAGATGCCGGCTACCGATCCGGGCAGCCTGGCGCAGGCCGACTACGTCGACATCATGGCGTTCCTGCTACAGCAGAATGGTTATCCTGCGGGGAACAAGGCACTCGAGTTTAGCGCGGCGGCTTCTTCGGATGTTAAGCTGCTGTATCGAGGCAAGTAAGCAAGCGGTTCTTTTTTGAAAAAAAGAACCAAAAAACTTTTGGTCCCTGGTCGTGCGGTGTGGGAGAGTCTGCGACAGCGCGGATAAAAGTCTTTTTGCTTCTTTTTCTTCAGAAAAAGAAGGCCCAGCGGCGAGCATTATTTAATAAAGGAGTCCAGACATGGTCAGCAAGATCCTCAAGGACGTGGCCCAGCACATCGCCATTCGGCCGCATTACGACAACTACATCGGCGGCAAGTGGGTGCCCGCCGTGCAGGGCCGCACGTTCGAGAACATCTCGCCGATCGACGGTCAGGTGGTCTGCACTATCGCGCGCTCCAGTGCCGAAGACATCGAATTAGCGCTGGATGCCGCCCACAAGGCGAAGGATGCCTGGGGCCGCCGTTCACCGGCCGAGCGCGCACGTGTTCTGCTGCGCATCGCCGACAAGATGGAAGAGAAGCTCGACCTGCTTGCACTCGTCGAGACCATCGACAACGGCAAGCCGATCCGCGAGACCACGGCAGCCGACCTGCCGCTCTCCATAGACCATTTCCGCTACTTCGCCGGCTGCATCCGTGCCCAGGAAGGCGGCATCAGCGAGGTCGACCACGACACGGTCGCCTACCACTTCCACGAGCCGCTGGGCGTGGTGGGCCAGATCATCCCGTGGAACTTCCCGCTGCTGATGGCGGTGTGGAAGCTGGCGCCGGCGCTCGCCGCGGGCAACTGCGTGGTACTGAAGCCTGCCGAGCAGAC
Source organism: uncultured Acetobacteraceae bacterium (assembly GCA_964251005.1). Classification (GTDB taxonomy): domain Bacteria; phylum Pseudomonadota; class Alphaproteobacteria; order Acetobacterales; family Acetobacteraceae; genus BOG-908. The sequence continues at coordinate 2,657 of CAXUIR010000304.1, forward strand.
GCCTATGAGCATCATGGTGCTCATGGACATTCTCGGCGACATCATTCCCGAAGGTGTCATCAACGTCGTCAACGGCTTCGGCGTGGAAGCCGGCAAGCCTCTCGCACAGAACAAGCGCATCGCCAAGATCGCGTTCACCGGCGAGACCACCACCGGCCGGCTGATCATGCAGTACGCCAGCGAGAACATCATCCCCTGCACGCTGGAGCTGGGCGGCAAGTCGCCGAACATCTTCTTCGCCGACGTGACGCGGGAGGACGACGACTTCTTCGACAAGGCGCTGGAAGGCTTCGCCATGTTCGCGCTGAACCAGGGCGAGGTGTGCACCTGCCCCAGCCGCGCACTGGTGCACGAGAGCATCTACGACCGCTTTGTGGACGCCGCGATCAAGCGCGTGGAAAAGATCAAGCTCGGCAATCCGCTCGACGCCAGCACCATGGTCGGCGCGCAGGCGTCCAACGACCAGTTGGAGAAGATCCTCTCCTACATCGACATCGGCAAGCAGGAGGGTGCCAAGGTGCTCACCGGCGGCGGCCGCGCCAACCATGGGGGCGACCTGGAGGGCGGCTTCTACGTGACGCCCACGGTGTTTGAGGGCCACAACAAGATGCGCATCTTCCAGGAGGAGATATTCGGGCCAGTGCTGTCGTTGACCAAGTTCCGCGACGACGAGGACGCGATGTCGATCGCCAACGACACGTTATACGGCTTGGGCGCCGGCATCTGGACGCGCGACACCAACCGCTCTTACCGCTTCGGCCGCGGCATCGAGGCCGGGCGCGTGTTGACGAACTGCTACCACCACTACCCGGCGCACGCGGCGTTCGGCGGCTACAAACTGTCCGGCATCGGGCGTGAGAACCACAAGATGATGCTGGACCACTACCAGCAGACGAAGAACATGCTGGTGAGCTACTCGACTAAAGCGATGGGCTTCTTCTAAGGAAGCAAGCAAGCGGTTCTTTTTTGAAAAAAGAACCAAAAAACTTTTGTCTCCGCTGTCGCGCGCTCACCGGAAAGAAC
>CAXUIR010000305.1:0-3631 GCA_964251005.1 uncultured Acetobacteraceae bacterium
CCCGCCCGCCCCCCCCGCGGCGGGGAGGCCGGCGTGGAGGATTGGCGCCGGCTGGCCGCCCCCGCGACCCGCGCGATGGAGCCCGCACTCGCCTGCACCGGCGCGCTGCACTCGCCGGTGACCGGCATCGTCGACAGCCACGCGCTGATGCTGTCGCTGCTGGGCGAGGTGCAGGACCATGGCGGCGCGCTGGCGCTGCGCGCGCCGTTGCTGTCGGCGGCGCCGGCGCCCGGCGGGTTCCGCCTGCATGTGGGCGGCGCGGAGCCGGCCACGATCACCTGCCGCATGCTGGTCAACGCCGCGGGCCTGGGCGCCTGCGCGCTGGCCAGCCGCATCGAAGGCCTGGCGCCGCACCACGTGCCCACGCCCAGCCTGGCCAAGGGCAGCTACTTCACCCTGTCCGGCGCCTGCCCGTTCACCCACCTGGTCTACCCGGTGCCGATCCCCGGCGGCGCCGGCATCCACCTCACCCTGGACCTTGCAGGCCAGGCGCGCTTCGGGCCCGACGTGGAGCCGGTCGATAGCCTCGATTACGACGTGGACCCGGCGCGCGCGGCCGTCTTCGCCGCCGCCATCCGCCGTTACTGGCCAGGCCTACAGGAGGCGCGGCTGCAACCGGCCTATGCCGGCATACGGCCGAAGATCGTCAAACCTACCGAGACGCAGGACTTCGTCATCCAGGACCACAGCGTGCACGGGCTAAGCGGCTTGGTGAACCTGTTCGGGATAGAAAGCCCCGGGCTGACGTCTTGCCTGGCGATCGCTGAGGAAGTGAAAGCAAGGCACGCAGTTCTTTGCTGAGCGCGCGTTTTGATGCCGCGGGTTTCCTCCGCTCCGACAACCACGCCAGCCTGCGTTGGGGCTGATTTTTGCAAGGCAAGGAAGGCCTTCTTTTTTGAAAAAAAGAAGCAAAAAACTTTTGCTCCTGCGCTTGCACCACGGTTAGGCCTGGTTCTGCCAACATGACTGCTTGCAGCAGTATCCTTCTCGTTGGTGCAGGCGTGGGAGTAAAAGTTTTTTGGTCCTTTTTTTCAAAAAAGGACTGCTTGCTTTCGATGTCAGCCTCAAAGTTCACTAATACCAGGCCGATTTTCTGACAGACACTGCAAAACAACCGAAGATTTTTGTTACCTTGGGCACCCGCTCGTGAAGAGTCCGCGACAGCCGCAGTAAAAGCTTTTTGCTTCTTTTTCTCGAAAAAGAAGCGCTTGCTTCCTTAGTGCCCCGACTGGCTCCGTTGCCCCGCCGTGTTGGCAGGCAGTGGCAGAGTCTGCGGCAGCGTGGCGTTGGGCAGCGGCGCCCCAGGGCTGGTTGGTGCTCCGTTCGGCGGCAGTGCGCCGATCTGCGGCGGATGCATCTGCAGCTTGTTGATCGGCTTCAGCCGATCGAAACTGGCCAGGTTCGTGGCACACAGCCAGACAAGCACCAGCAGGGCGGCACCCGCGGCCCAGTAGGGCCCGGTGTGCACCTTGTCGTGCGACTCAAGCCAGACCTGCACGATCTCGCGGGGCGGGTGCGGCGCGGTGGCGACGATCCCGGTCACCTGCGCCCTCGGGTAGCGGCTTGCGCGCTCGTTGAGGTAGTCGCGTATCTCCAGCGGGCCGCGCTGCTCCATGGCGGTGTACCACCGCCGCAGATCGTCCGGGTTGCAGCGCATGTACTCGTGGTCGCCGAGATGCTTGCGCCAGAATTGGTCGATACGGATCTCGAGGACAAAGCCGACTTCGCTCATCAGTCCATCCACAACGCGGGCCGGCCTGCGTTTTAGCGCGCCCGGCGGGAAAAGTGCAGCTTTTCCTGCGCGGCCAAGCAAGGCCCTTTGTTTCGAAAAGAGGTTAAGATTGTATCCCTCGCCTGGTCCAGGCGCCTCCGCCTCCGGAGAGTGGGACTCGTCGCCGCAGCTTAGGAGACAAAAGTTTTTTGGTCCTTTTTCTCAAAAAAGGACTTCTTGCTTGCTCGCTTGCCTAAGCCCCGTAACCCCGCATGAACAAATCCACCGCGCCGTCCACCACGTGGTTGACCTGCTGCTCGGACGGCATGTCGATCAGCCCGAGACGGCGTTTCATGCAGAGTTGCGTTTGCACCAGCGCGAAGAACTGCTCGGCTGCGAACTCCGGGTGCTCCACGCGCAACCGGCCGTCGGCGTGCATCCGGCCGAGGTAGGCCGACACGTGGCCGATCGCCCGCGCCGGCCCCTCGGCGTAGAAGGCGCGCGCCAATTCGGGGAACTTTTCGGCCTCGGCGACCACCATGCGGTACATCACCAGCGCCGGCTCGGAGAGCAGCATGGCCACCATCCGCTGGCCGAGCTCGCGCAGGACGTCTGCTGGCGGCGTCGCCGGGTCGAGCTGCTCGAACACCAGTGCGATCCAGCGCGAGCACTCGCGCCGCATGTAGGCCGTGAACAGATGCGCCTTGCTGCTGAAGTAGTTGTACAGCGTGCCCTTCGAGACGCCGGCTTCGGCGGCAATGCGCGACATGCTGGCGCCTTCGTAGCCGTCGCGGGCGAACACGCGCGCGGCGCCGTCGATGATCTGCGCCTCCTTCTGCGGCGCCGCGCCGGAACACTCGGCTGCACAGGCGGCCGGCCGGCCGATGTCGGACAAGGCGAAGTCGGCCTGGGCAACCATGAAGGGCTCTGTCACTGCGGCATTGACGATCAAGTCAAAGCAGGTAGCTTGTCAATGACCGAACCGGTCGGTCAGCGCGACCGGCCCAATTCACGTTCCTAGGCGAGCCGCACCTGCTGTGCCACACGCCCCCTGCGACCATTCAGGAGCCGTCATCCCGTGCTCAGCACAGTCACCGCCGCCCGCAAGCTGACGCAGGTGGGCGCCGTACCGGTGCTCGCCTGCCTGCTCGCCGGCTGCAACGTCGGCCCGGACTGGAAGCATCAGGCGATGTGGTCGCCGTCCTCGTGGTTCGTGGGGCACCCCGCCCCGTCCCCGCAGGCGGCGCCGGTCAGCGAGCCGGTTTCCGAGCCGATCGACCCGAACTGGTGGAGCGTGTTCCACGACCCGGAGCTGACCTCGCTGGAAACGCGCGTGGCGGCGGCCAACCTCAACGTGCGCCTGTATACGATACGGCTGGCGGAAAGCCGCTCGCAGCGGCAGATCACCGGGGCCGACCAGTTCCCCACCCTACAGGGCGACGGCTCGTACACGCGCGAGCGGATCAGCGGCAAGGGCGTGATCGGCATCATCGGCAGCGGCGGCGCGAGCGGCACCTCGTTCGGCAGCAACGGCAGCTCGGCGAACGGCACAACCGGCACGTCCGGCGCCATTCCCAGCAGCATCGGCGGCGGCGCGCTGAAGATACCGCCGTTCAACCTGTTTCAGTACGGCTTCGACGCCTCGTGGGAGCTCGACCTGTGGGGCCGGGTGCGGCGCGAGGTGGAGTCGGCCGACGCGTCGCTGGAAGCCTCCGGCGACGCGCGGCGCAACTCGCTGCTCTCGGTGGTGGCCGAGGTGGCGCGCGACTACGTGCAGCTGCGCGACGTGCAGACGCAGCTCGCCATCACCCGGGAGAACATCGGCACCGACCGTGAGTCGCTGCAGCTCTCGCAGGACCGCTACCGCGGCGGGCTGACCACCGAGCTGGACGTGGCCAACGCCGCGGCCCAGCTGCAGAC
>CAXUIR010000306.1:0-3623 GCA_964251005.1 uncultured Acetobacteraceae bacterium
GCGCCGCCGGCAGCGGCAGCCGTTTCGGCGGCCCGTCCCCCAAGCAGTTCACCACCCTAGCCGGCCGTCCCGTCCTGCGCTGGGCGGCAGAGGCGCTCGCCCCCCACGTATCCCTGCTGCAGCCGGTCGGCGAGGCTTCCGCGATCGACGCCGCATTGGTCGGCCTGGACCACCTGCCGACCGTCGTCGGCGGCGCCATGCGGCAGGACAGCGTGCGCGCCGGGCTGGAAGCGCTGGCCGGCCACGCGCCCGACGTGGTGCTGGTGCACGACGCCGCCCGCCCGCACGTCCCCGCCGGCACAGTCGCCGACCTGCTGGAAGCCTTGCGCGCCCATCGCGGCGCCATTCCCGCGGTGCCGGTGGCCGACACGTTGAAGCGGGTGGAGAGCGGCATCGTCAGCGCCACGGTGCCGCGCGCCGGCCTCTATCGTGCGCAGACCCCGCAGGCCTTTCACTTCGCCACTCTGTTGGAGGCGCACCGCCAGCCGGCCGACCCCGACGCCACCGACGATGCGTGGCTGCTGGAGCAGGCGGGACACGCCGTGGCGATCGTTCCGGGCCACGAGGAGAACGTCAAGTTGACCATCGCCAGCGACGCCGCCCGCCTGGAGCGGACCCTCGAACGCCCGGCCGCGAGCCTAGCCGCAACGCTGGGCTGCCGCGTGGGCACCGGCTTCGACGTGCACGCCACCAAGGCGGGCCGCAAGATGATCCTGTGCGGCATCGACGTGCCCTGCGAGGTCGGGCTCGACGGCCATTCCGACGCCGACGTCGGCATCCATGCTTTGTGCGACGCGATCTACGGCGCGCTGGCCGAGGGCGACATCGGCCGCCACTTCCCGCCCAGCGAGGCCACCTGGAAGAACGCCGACAGCGCGCGTTTCCTGCGCCACGCCGCCGAGCGGATCGCGGCCGCCGGCGGCCAGCTCGCCAATGCCGACGTCACGCTCATCTGCGAGCGCCCAAAGGTCACCCCGCATGCGCCGGCCATGCGCGCGCGGCTGGCCGAGCTGCTCGGCGTGCCGCTCGGCCGCATCTCGGTCAAGGCGACCACCACCGAGCGGCTTGGTTTCCCCGGCCGCGGCGAAGGCGTGGCGGCGCAGGCTGCGGTCAGCCTGCTCGTTCCTTGTGACACACCAGCAATTTCCGCCTGAATACGGCGTGGCAGTTTAAGAAAGGCAAGCGCTTCTTTTTCGAGAAAAAGAAGCAAAAAGCTTTTATCGCGGCTGTCGCGGTTTTCTCCGGCGAGCGCGCGAAGCGGAAGCAAAAGTTTTTTGGTTCTTTTTTTCAAAAAAGAACTGCTTGCTTTCTTCTTCCACAGCGCCATGCGAGACCGCAGAATGTACAGACTGCTCGCACTGCTCTGTCTCGCCGGCTGCGCCGCCCCGCCGGTCGCAGCTTTGCGCTGCCCCACGATCCCCGAGAAGCGCCCCGAGGTGCACGCGGCGCCGCTGCCGCCGGTCTCCTCCGACCCGATCACGCTGGAGCCGGGCCACTGGGACTGGACCGGCGAGCGCTACGCCTGGACTTCGCCGGAGTGGGTGAAGCGGCCGGGCACCGCCTACGCCGCGGCGCATCCGATGTGGCAGGACGGCTACTGGACGCAGAACGGCGGCGTCTGCGTGTGGAACCCGGGGCACTTCCTGCTGTGACGACGCTGACGGCATGATGGACGGCCCGGCCGCCGGCAAGGCCGCCACGGCGCATGGCGGCGAGGCGCCGGTCGTGGTGGCCGGCCACGTCACCGCGCTGCGCATGTTCGACCTGGCTTACGCCATCGACCTCGGCCAGGCGGAGACGCTGTGGGCGCAGCAGGCGGGGCAGGGCGGCCGCTCCCGCCTGACCGGCACGCTGCCCAAGGCGGTCTCGTTCGGCGACCCGCCGCTGGTGCTGGTGCTGCCGCCGATCCGACTGGTGCTCGACGAGGCCGGCCCGATGGAGGTCGAGGCGGGCGCCGTGGCACGGCTCTACGCCTTCGGCGTGGCCACACTGGCCGTGCAGGTCCCGGCCGACAATTTGGGCTGGACCGCGTTCACCGCCCGCGTCAACGCGGTGGACGCGGCCATCGGCGCGCAGACAGACATCGCCTTCTGGCACGGGTTGCTGGACCAGTTGCGCGGCCCGATCGGCGCGGCGCTGACCAGGCCCAACCGGTCGGACCTCGAGGAGGACTACCTGGTGGCCACCGTGCACCAGTTCGCCGAGCCGGTGCTGGCGCAGGCCATCGGCCGCGACGTGGACCTGGTGCCGCTGCTGAGCGGGGAGGCGCGCAAGCTGGCAGACAGCGCGCGCGCCGACCTGCTGAGCCGCCGCTTCAGCTACTACACCGACGACCTGGTGGTGCTGACCTGGGACCGCGCCTTCATCTACGAGCCGCGACGCGACACCGACGTGGCCGACGTGATCGAGGTGGCCAACGCGCAGTTCCTGCAGATGCGCTACTATGACGAGCTGCTGGATGCCGAGCTGCCGCGCATGTACGACCTGGTGGAGGAGGCCACGCGCCGCTTCTCACGCGGGCCGCGCCGCTTCGCCGGGCTGGCACGGCGGTTGTACACGCTGGTGGCCGAAGTCACCGAATTGACCGAGAAAGTCGACAACGCGCTTCAGGTGACGGAGGACGTGTACCTGGCGCGGGTGTACGCGGCGGCGCTGGACCTGTTCCGGGTGAAGGCGGTGAGTGCGGCGGTGGACCGCAAGCTTTCGATCATCCGTGACACCTACACGGCTTTATACGACGAGGCGGCCAGCAGCCGGGCGGGACTGATGGAGACGGCGATCGTGATACTCATCATTGTGGAGATACTGCTCGCGCTGTTCGGACGGCACTGAAGGCAGAAAGCAAGCGGTTCTTTTTTGAAAAAGAAAGAACCAAAAAACTTTTGCTTTCTTCGGATGTCGCAGGACGAAACGTGTCGTTTCAGCCGTCCGCGACAGCCGCGACAAAAGCTTTTTGCTTCTTTTTCTCGAAAAAAAAGCGCTTTCTTGCCTTACTTCATCGCATAAACCACCTGGTTCTCCATGACCCGCTGCACGTAGTTCCGCGTCTCGGAAAACGGTATCAGTTCGATCCAATCCACCATTGCGTCCGGCTGCACACCGGTCGACGCATCCCCGTGCGCCGCCATCCAGGCCTGCACCCGGTGCGGCCCCGCGTTGTACGCTGCCACCGCGTAGGGCACCGCGCCGAACTCGGCCAGCAGCGTGCCCAAATAGGTGGTGCCCAGCCGCATGTTCACGTCGGGGTCCGTCAGCGGCGCCGCCGGCAGGCGCAGCGCGCGGCCCATCTGCCGCGCGGTGGCCGGCATCAGCTGCAGCAGCCCCTGCGCGCCGGCTGCACTGGTCACCTGCGGGTCGAAGCTGCTTTCCTGCCGCATCAGTGCCAGCGCCAGCGGCGCCGGGATCGGGCCCGCAGGCGGCGCGTACGGGTCCGGCCAGCCCGCTTGTGGCAGCACGTCCCCGTCCCGCCCGACCAGCCGCGCCGCCATTACCGCCACGTCCGGCAGCCCCAGGCGGATTGCCAGGTGCGCAGCCAGGGCGCGCGCGGCCAGGCTGGCCGGCGGCTGGATCGCCAACTGCAGGAAATCCGCCGCACGTTTCGGGTCCTGCCAGCTGGCCAGGAT
>CAXUIR010000307.1:0-3602 GCA_964251005.1 uncultured Acetobacteraceae bacterium
CACGAGGCACGCCGCGGCGGCCAAGGGGATTTTCCGCACCACCCGCGTCGCGCTAGGAGACATTTCGACATCCTCGTCCAGGGCGCCATCCAGCGCGGCGCCGAACCATGTATGGTGTCGCCGAGCGTTGCCAGGAAGCCGTCCCATGATCCGCAGCGACGCGCTGCCAGACTTCGTCTTCGTCGCCGCCGACGGGGCCGAGAGCACCCTGCGCCTGTCCGCCGAGACGGCGCGCATCCGCGTCATCGCGGCGCGCGTGGCCGAAGCGGCGCCGCCAGGCGCGCCGGTTGGGCTGATGTACCCGTCCGGGCCGGAGCTGGTGCTGGCTTGGCTCGGCTGCGTGCTGGCCGGCGCCCAGCCGCTGGTGATGCAGTATCCAACTCGCAAGCAGACGCGCCTGTATTGGGAGACGTCGATCTCCCACGCCGTGCAGGCCACCGGGCTGCGCCTGGCGCTGTGCGACCGGGCCAGCGCCGAGGCAGGTCTGGGCCGCTTCGTGCGCGTGCTCGAGCTGTCCCGCGAAGGTCTGCCCGCGGAGGCGCCTGGCTGGCAGGCCGTGACCCCTGCCGGCCCGCAGGCCGCGTCGCCCGCCGGCTCGCCCACAGCCTCCGCCGCGATGCCGGCCGACGCGCCCGCCGGCAAGCAGGCCGGCGCCCCGGCAGACTCCTTCGAGGTAGCCGACTTCGCTATCCTGCAGATGTCGTCCGGCACCACCGGACACCGCAAGGCGATGCGCTTTTCCGCCGCCGACCTGCAACGCCACGCCCTCGACTTCAACCAGGTGCTGGGCCTGACCCCGGCCGACCGCATCGTCAGCTGGCTGCCGCTGTACCACGACATGGGCTACGTTGCCGGCTTCGTCATGCCGCTGCTGCTGGGCGTAAGCGTGGTGATGATGGACCCGGTCGCCTGGGTGCAGACGCCCGGCCTGCTCACCGACGCCATCGCGCGCCACGCCGGCACCGTCTGCTACATGCCCAATTTCGGCTTCGAGGTGATGGCGCGCGAGCCGGCGCGGGCCACGCCTTCGATGCGGCTGTGGGTCAGCTGCTCCGAGCCGGTCTCGCCGGCCACCGCCCGCCGCTTCGTGGCGCATTTGGGCCTGCAGCCGGCGCAGTTCGCCGCCTGCTACGCGATGGCGGAGAACGTGTTCGCCGTCAGCCTGACCCGCGGCATCGCCACGCGCGTGGTCGACGGCACCGAGGTGGTCTCCTGCGGCGCGCCGATACCCGGCGTCGAGGTCAAGTGCGTGGACGGCGAGCTGTGGGTGCGCAGCCCCACCGGCATAACCGGCTACCTGGACGGTCCCGACATCCGCGACGCCGACGGCTTCTACCCCACCGGCGACCTGGGCGAGCTGCACGACGGCGCGCTGTACGTCACCGGCCGCCGCGGCGACCTGCTGATCCAGGCCGGCCGCAAGTTCATGCTGTCCCTCATCGCGCTGGCGCTGAACGGGGTGTCCCCGGAGGGGCGCGGACGTGCGTCCGCACTCGCCCGCACCGACGCCAAGCTCGGCACGCAGGTGGCCGTCGCGCTGATCGAGGCGGCCGACTTCTTCACTCGCACCGACCAGGACGCGATCGCCGAGGCGCTGCGGGCGGAGCTCGGGCTCGACCAGATCGAGGTGGCGTTCGTGCCGCCGCGCTTCCTCACCAAGACCTCGTCCGGCAAGTTCAACCGCAAGCTGTCCGGCGCGCACTGGCAGGCGGTGCTGGACCAGCGCGGGGCGATGCCGGGCGCCACCGACCCGGTGGCCGAACTGCGCGCCGCCTTTCCGCGCCTGCCGCGCGACAAAGCGGTGGTCAGCGTGCTGGACTCGCTCTCGCTGACCGTGCTGCGGCTGATCCTGTCCGGCGCCGGCGTGGCCTACGACCCGGCGCGGACGCTCGCCGGCATCGAGGCGGCGCTGGCCGACGCTGCCCCGCAGGCCGCATCCGAGACCGGGTTGCGCATCGTCTCGCTGGCCGACCGCCACACCATCAACCTGATCGCCGAGCACCACCTCGACACGCTGGGCGCACGGCTCGGCTGCCGGGTGACGCTGGAGCACGTCTGCCTGCCGCCCTCGCCGGTGCTGCTGTCGGACCTGATCTTCGCCGACTACTTCGCGCCACGGCTGGACCCGGCGGCGACGGTTGCGGTGCAGTCCGCCCTGGTCCGGCTGCGCGGCGCCAGCGTGATCCTCACCGACGACGTGGCCGAACTGCGCATCCCGCCCAACCAGGCGTACGGCGTGCTGTCGCACAATTTGGAACGCGACCCGCGCAGCGACCTGATCGCCGTGCGCTGGCAGAGCTACCCGCGCCTGCACCACATGCTGCCCACCAGCTTCGTCAGCGGGCGCGACATGCCGCTCGACGACCGGGCGCTGACCCTGCGCCAGCTCGCCGCCTACCTCGGCAAGCCGGTCTTCCGCATCGCCACCTTCCCCGGCCTCTCGACCTACACCGCGGAATGGGAGTACCGCGCGCTGCCCGGCACCGCCGAGCGGCCGGTGCAGCCCGGGCTAGTGGAGCCCGGCCGCATGCTGGCCGCGCTCGCCGGCTGGATGGAGACGCTGCCGCAACCGCCAGAGCGCTTCGCGCTGACCGCCGGGCCGGCGCTGGAGATGAACGACCTCGGGCATTTCTGCTCGCACTTCGCCCACCAAGCGCACGTGGACCGCATCCTCGCCGCGCACGAGCGTTTCTGCCTGGCCGGGCAGGACTCCTCGCTCGCCTACGTGGACCGCGTGCTCGCCGCCGCCGGCAAAAGCTTCGTCCGGGTGCCCAGCTACGCGCCGGAAATCCTGTCCTCCGCCGACAGCTTCGACTGCCTGCTGCTGTGCGGCGCCTGGGGCGAGGCGCCGGCCGGGGTGAAGGCGGCCTCGCTGATGTTTCCCTTCCACGGCGCCCCCAGCACCTTCAACATCGACGACCCCGAGCAGACCGCGCTGGTGTTCAAGCGCAACTCCCGCCACGACCCGCCCTCCGGCACCGACTGGTTCCACAGCTTCACGCTGCGCCGCGACTGGCCGCTGGACGTCTGGGCAGAGGACCGCAAGGCCGGCGCAGGGGCCAGGGCGCCGCTGCCGCAGGCGTCCGCCGAAGACCTGCTGGCACTCGGCAAGGCAGCGCGGGCGGACGGCGAGCTGGCCGAAGCCCGCGCGCTGGCAGAGCGCGCGGTCGCCGAACGCCCTAGACGCGCAAGCGGCTACCGACTGCTGGCGGCGGTCGCCTCGGACATGGACGACACCACGCTGCTCGAGGACGTGCTGCAGCGGGCGCGCAGGCATTTGGCTCCGGCCGACGAGACGCTGGCGGCGATCGCCGAGCGGTTGGAGCGTCGGCAGAGGGCACGGCAGCGGCCGCCTCGGGTGCGACAATAAGGTGAAGGCAAGCGCTTCTTTCGAGAAAAAGAAGCAAAAAGCTTCTGGTTCGACTGTCGCTCGCGTGTAACTGAGGCTAAGCTTTTGCTGTCTGTGGCTTTCGACTTTCATCCCAGCAATTTTCGATGTTGACCTGTGACAGAAAGCCAAGCGGTTGTTTTTTTTAAAAAAAAAAAAAAAAAAATTTTAAACCCAGTGGACCGCGCATAGGAGAACTAACCCACACCACCGC
>CAXUIR010000308.1:0-3594 GCA_964251005.1 uncultured Acetobacteraceae bacterium
ACCCAGGGGAACAAAAGTTTTTTGGTTCTTTTTTTCAAAAAAGAACCGCTTGCTTCCTTGGCAGCCGCTCCACCAGCGACAGCAAGCAGCCCGGCCGAGCCGTGTGGATGTTGACGAACGCCGTCCGCGTATCGCCCAAAGCCCGCCCGAGCGGGCCTTCGACGTCCCGGCCCGCGCAGACCTCGCCCAGATCGTATACACACTGATCCGCCACGTCGTAGGCGCGCACGGAGACGAGTGCGTTGGCGCGCACGATCGGTGCGACCTCGTTCTCGGTATCGGCGCGCGGGCACGCGGCCTCGTGCACGAAGATCGGGCTCGGCGCCCAGTAGATGCCCCTCGGCCGCTTCAGGTTGTAGGACCCGAGCAGCACTGTCTGGCCAGGCTCGGCCAGACGCAAGCAATGGCGGCACGGGAAGGCACCGTTCGGCGTCGCCACCATGCGTCGTATCCGGTTGGCCTTGTCGTCCTGGCCGGTGCGGCGAAACCTCTCGGCGGTTTCGGTGTCGATGGCGACGAAGTGGAACGGGTTCATGTGGCTGCCTCCTCGACGCATCTTCAGTCGTGGCGGCGGGGTTGGCGCTCCGGTTTTTGCGCTCCAATCAGGATGACTTCGGTCGTCGGACCGGCTGTTATGCGCCGAGTGGACCAGAAGGAAGGCCTTCTTTTCTGAAGAAAAGAAGCAAAAGACTTTTGGTCCTGCTGTCGCGATGGTTCTGTAGCGTGCAACAAGGGAAACAAAAGTTTTTTGGTTCTTTTTTTCAAAAAAGAACCGCTTGCCTCCGCTTGCCTGCAGCAACCTCGGATTAACCAACCACGGTTACTCTGCCCGTCATGCCGGACACCGCTCGCAAGCTGCCGCCTGACCCGGTGCACCTGCGCCGTGCGGACACGAGCGAGCGTTTCGTCGCCTTTGCCTTCGCCGGTGCCGACATGATGGCCGAGGCGGAGGTCGACGGCACGGTCACCTATGCCACCGGTGCCTTCCGCAGCAAGTTCGGCCGCCCGCCGGAAACCTTTGTCGGAACCAAGCTGCGCGACCTCGTAGCGCCCGCCGACCATGAGGCGCTGGAGGCGGCCCTGGTCATGCTCGCCCAGCGCGGGCGCTTAGGGCCGATGATGGTTCGGCTGTCGGACCCTGCACGCACGCCGCTGGCGCTCGCCGGCATCGTGCTGCCCGGCGAAAGCCGGCCGACCCGCCTGTGCCTGACCTTCGCCCGGCAGCCCGAACGGGCCGCCTCCGTCCTGCGGCGCGGCACGGCGCACGGCTTCGCCCGCTCGGCCGAAGCACAGATGCGGTCTGGCGCCGGCCGCGAGCTTTGCCTGCTGGAGATAGCCGGCGCCGGCCTGGCGGAGCTGGAGGCCGGTGCGCTCGAACAGGCGCTGGAGCAGCTTGCGCCGCGTGCCCAGGCCGGCGTGCTCGCGGACGGGCGTTACGGCGTGTTGGGAGCCGAGGCGCCGGACTTGGACACGCTGGCAGCGCCCGGCGCGCTCGAGACGGCGTTGCGCGTGCACGGCCTGGACGTGAGGGTGACGTCCACCCGGATGAGCCTGGCTGCAACCGGGCTCACCCCGCCGCAAGCGGCGCGCGCGCTACGCCACGTGCTCAACGCCTTCGCCCGCGACGGCTCGAACGGTCTGGGTGAGGCTGGGCTCGGCTGCGAGCTGGCCGGCTATATGCGCAGAGCGGGGCATAAGGCGGACATCCTGCGCCGGGTGATCAAGGAGGGCAGGTTCGCCCTGGCGTTCCAGCCGATCGTTTGCCTGGCAACCCGCGTGCCGCATCATTACGAGGCGCTGATACGGCCGCGGCCCATCCCCGACCTGTCGCTGGCTGGCCCGCAGGAATTCGTCATGCTGGTCGAGGCGCTCGGACTGTCCGACGACCTGGATTTGCGCGTCGCGCAGTTGGCCTGCGACCGGGCAGCCAGAGCCGGCACCAAGGTTGCCTTCAACATCTCCGGCCACTCGGTGCAGAACCCGGCGTTTCGCGACCGTCTTCTCGACCTGCTGGGCAAGCACGCCGCCTGCCGGTCCGGACTGGCCATCGTGGAGATGACCGAGACCGCGGAGATCGAGGACCTGCCAGAAGCGCTGCTGACCGGGCAGGCGCTACGCGAGCTCGGCGTCCCCTTCTGCCTGGACGATTTCGGTGCCGGCGCCGCCGACATGCGGATCCTGCGCGCGGTAACGCCGGACATCGTCAAGCTGGACGGGTCGTACGTGCCGGGCATCGCGGCTGGCGGGCGTGAGCGCGCCTTTGTGGCCGGCATGGTGGAGATCGCCCGTGCGATGGGCGCCAGCGTCATCGCCGAACGCGTGGAAACGGAGGAGGAAGCAGCCACGCTGAAGGAGTTCGACGTCCGTTACGGCCAAGGCTGGCTGTTCGGCCGGCCGGACGAGCTGCCGGGGGGCACGAACCGCAAAGTGGGCGTGCGGGCGGGGGAGACGGAGAGCTGGGGGTAGAAGTTTACTCCTGCGCCTGCACCACGGTCAGGTCTGGTTCTGCCAGCATGTCTGCTTGCATCAGTATTCTTCACCTTGATGCAAGCGTCGGAGGAAAAGTTTTTTGGTCCTTTTTTCAAAAAGGACTGCTTGCTTTCTACGTGTCAGCCTTAGAGCGCTTTGATATGATACCAGCTCGCCCTGAAGCTGACGTTCCGAAAGCAAGCAAGGTCTTCTTTTTTGAAAAAAAGAAGCAAAAAACTTTTGTCTCCGCTGTCGCGGACTTATCCGGAGAGCGCGCGACAGCGGAGTCAAAGTTTTTTGGTCCTTTCTTTCAAAAAAGGACTGCTTGCTTCTGTGAGTCAGCATCACGGCCGGCTGGTATGACATCGAAGAAAGCCGAACGATGCAGCCGACAAAGCAATGCTGTTTTGAGCGCTGAAACACACGCCCCGAAACGTGAGTCCGCCAAATCAAAAACCAATATTCCCCTAGTACATGCCGAAGAAAACTCCGCGACAGCCGGACCAAAAGTTTTTTGCTGCTTTTTTCAAAAAAGCAGGCCTTGCTTGCTTCACCCGGCCTTCGCCACAACCTTGCCAGAAGCCAAACGCTCCAACCGACGAGCCGCCGCGTCCTCAGGGGCCAGACGCAGCGCCGCCTCCGCGTGCGGCAGCGCCTGCCGCAGATCGCCCTCCTCCACGAACAGCTCGCCCAGGCGCAGCCGCGCCGCCAGCAGGTCGGGCGCGAACTTCACCGCCCGCACCAGGCAGCTTCGCATCGCCGCCTTGTCCTTCAGGCGCCGGTTCAGCCGGAACTGCGCCATCGCCGCCAGCGCCTCACGCTTCGCGCTGGCCTCCATCTCGTGCAACAGCGCGTCGATCGCCGCGTCCACCACGATGCTGCCGGCCACCGGCACCTCCGCCTCCGGCAGGTCGGCGACGGAAGCGTCGAACAGCGAGGCCTGGCCGGAAAAAAAGCGCGCACGGGCGCGCTCGTTGGTGGCGTCGAACCGCGCCAGGAAAGCGCGCGCCTCCGCCCGGGTCGGCCGCCAGCCCCGGCCAGGCAAGGATTCGGTGGTGGATTCGGCCAGCCGCCGCCAGGCCGGCGTGTCGCGCCAGACGGTGTCGCCGGCGCGCGCCTGCATGC
>CAXUIR010000309.1:0-3586 GCA_964251005.1 uncultured Acetobacteraceae bacterium
GCACCGTCACCAGCACCCGCGCCCCCGAAGCCCCGATCGGGTGCCCCAGCGCAATCGCCCCGCCGGTCACGTTCACCTTGCCCGCATCCCACCCCAAATCCTTGTTCACCGCGCAAGCCTGCGCCGCAAACGCCTCGTTTGCCTCGATCAAATCCAGGTCGCCCACCGACCACCCAGCCCGCTCCAAAGCACGCCGACTCGCCGGTATCGGCCCCGTGCCCATCACCGCAGGATCCACCCCGGCCGTCGCAAAACTGGCAATCCGCGCCAGCGGCGTCAGCCCGCGCCGCTGTGCCTCCGCCCCGCTCATCACCAGCAACACCGCCGCCCCATCGTTGATGCCGCTCGCATTCCCTGCCGTCACCGTGCCTTCCTTGTTGAACGCAGGCTTCAGCCTCGCCATCGCGGCGATGTCGCTGTCGTGCCGGATATACTCGTCCGCATCGACCACCGTCTCGCCCTTGCGCCCCTTCACCGTCACCGGCGCAATCTCGTCGCGGAACCGCCCGGACTTGCTGGCCGCCGACGCCTTGTTCTGCGACCCCACGGCGAACGTATCCTGCGCCTCGCGCGTGATCTGATACTTCTGCGCCACGTTCTCCGCAGTCACCCCCATGTGGTAGCCGTGGAACGCGTCCCACAGCCCGTCCTTCAGCATGGTGTCGGTAAAATCCAGCGCGCCCATTTTCGTCCCGGCCCGCAAATACGCCGCATGAGTGGACTGGCTCATGCTCTCCATCCCGCCGGCCGCCACCACCGCGCTCTCTCCCGTCCGCACCTGCTGCGCCGCCAGCGCCACCGCACGCAAGCCGGACCCACACACCTGGTTGATGCCGAAAGCGGTCTTCTCGTCCGGAATGCCGGCGTGCCGCGCCGCCTGCCGCGCCGGGTTCTGCCCCTGCGCGGCCGCCAGCACGTGCCCGAGGATCACCTCGTCCACCTCGCCAGGCTCCAACCCCGCGCGCTCCATGGCGGCACGCAGCGCAGTGGTGCCGAGCTCCTGGGCGGACACCGTGGCGAACGCGCCGTTGAAGCTGCCCACCGGCGTGCGCGCGGCCGATACGATGACGACGTCTTCCACCAGCAGTTTCTCCCTTTGTTTGGTTCTGCCTATCTAGGCATTGCAGGGAGCTGAGGCAAAGCAAGGAAGCAAGGCCTTCTTTTTCGAGAAGAAGAAGCAAAAAGCTTTTGGCTCGGCTGTCGCGGACTCTCCCACGCGGCCCACCCCAGAGAGCAAATGTTTTTTGGTTGTTTTTTTTGAAAAAGAACCGCTTGCTGTCTACCTCAAACGAAAAAGCCGGAGACCAAGGTCTCCGGCTTTTCGTTCAACGCGAACTCCGCCATCGTCAGGCTGCGTGAGCCATCCGGCGCTCCGCCACCTGCGTCTTCATCGCCTTCTGCAGCTTCTCGAAGGCGCGCACCTCGATCTGCCTCACCCGCTCGCGAGAGATGTTGTACTGCTGCGAAAGCTCCTCCAGCGTCGTCGGATTATCCTTCAGCCGGCGCTCGATCAGGATGTGCCGCTCGCGGTCGTTCAGCGTCGAAAGCGCGCCGCCCAACAACGCCTTTCGCCCGGTCAGCTCCTCACGCTCGGCGAGCTCCGTCTCCTGGCTCTCGCCCTCGTCGACCAGCCAATCCTGCCACTCGCCCTCGCTGTCCGCACGGACGGGAGCGTTCAGGCTGTGGTCCGGCGCCGCCAGGCGGCGGTTCATGCTCACCACGTCCTGCTCCGGCACGCCCAGCGTGGTGGCGATCTTGGCTACATGCTCAGGCCGCAGGTCGCCGTCCTCGATCGCCTGCATCTGGCCCTTCAGCCGGCGCAGGTTGAAGAACAGCTTCTTCTGCGCCGCCGTGGTGCCCATCTTCACCAGCGACCAGCTGTGCAGGATGTATTCCTGAATGGCCGCACGAATCCACCACATCGCATACGTCGCCAGGCGGAAGCCGCGGTCCGGATCGAAGCGCTTGACCGCCTGCATCATGCCGACGTTGCCCTCGCTGATCAGCTCGCCCACCGGCAGGCCGTAGCCGCGGTATCCCATGGCGATCTTTGCAACCAAACGAAGATGCGAGGTGACAAGCTTGTGTGCCGCTGCCATGTCCTCCTTGTCGCGCCACGCGTGGGAGAGCGAGAGCTCTTCCTCCGGCGTGAGCATCGGAAACTTGCGGATCTCCTGCAGGTAGCGGGAGAGGTTGCCCTCTGGGGCGACATTGACAAACGCTGCGGCCATGGAAAACGGCTCCTTCTCGTCCGAGGCTCGCACCTCTCACTGCCCATTACGGCGCAGTGCGGCATGAGGTTTCAGACTCGATGGTGTGGAGCGCGAGGACGTTATCACGCGAGCCGGGTAAGATCCCTGAAGAGGCAATCCGCCGGAGCGATCGCCGGTGCGGCACGCCCGCCGCATCAGTAAGCCAGGTTATAGATTGCCGGGCCCCTGAAAGTCAAGAGACGCGAACAATACGCAACAATGCTCGCGGGAGTGTGAACAAAGTTAACCTTCGATCACGCCCGAGATCGCTCCGCTTGCAGCCAGGTCAATTAGCGGTCACCGCCGCGATCAGCGCCGCCATGTCAGGCGGCACGGGCGTCTCGAACCGCACCTCGTGCCCCGTCCCCGGGTGACGGAACCCCAGCGTGCTCGCGTGCAGCGCCTGTCGCGGAAAATCCAGCAGCCTCCCCCGCACCGGCTCCGGCACCCCCCGGCTGACCGCCGGCACCCGGCGCAAATACACCGGATCACCCACTACCGGATGGCCGTTCGCCGACAGATGCACCCGGATCTGGTGCGTCCGCCCGGTGGCCAGCCGGCACTCCAACACACTGACGGCAGCGTGCATCACGCTCTGCACACGATAGCGTGTCAACGCCGGCTTGCCGCCACGCGTCACCACCGCCATCCGCTTGCGGTCCCGCGGGTCGCGCCCGATCGCCCCCTCGATTTCGCCGCTCGCCTCCACCGGCACCCCCCACACCAGCGCCGTATATGCCCGCTCGATGTCGCGCGCGGCGAACGCGGCCGACAGCGCCGCCAGCACCGGCTCGGTCTTCGCCACCACCATCACGCCGGACGTGTCCCGATCCAGCCGGTGCACGATCCCCGGCCGCCGCTCGCCGCCGATGCCCGGCAGGCTGTCGCCGCAATGTGCCAGCAGCGCGTTCACCAGCGTGCCGTCCTCGTTGCCCGGCGCCGGGTGCACCACCAGGCCGGCCGGCTTGTCCAGCACGATCAGGTGTCGGTCCTCGTGCAGTATGGTGAACGGGATCGCCTGCGGCTGCGGCACCGCGTCGACCAGCTCCGGCGGCGTCAGCTCGTAGGCGCTGCCAGCGCGGATCGGCTCGGCCGGCTGGGTGAACGCGGCGCCGTCCCGCGTGGCGCGGCCGCCCTCGATCAGCGCCTTGACGCGGGAGCGTGACAGCGTGCCGCTGGCCTCGGCGAGGAAGCGGTCGGCGCGCTGGCCGGCGGCGTCGGCGGGGGCGATCAGGCGGATGGGGTCGGGCATGAACCAAGGTAAGCGGTTCTTTTTTGAAAAAAAGAACCAAAAAACTTTTGACTCCGCTGTCGCGCGCTCACCGGACAAAACC
>CAXUIR010000310.1:0-3580 GCA_964251005.1 uncultured Acetobacteraceae bacterium
CTGGCCGGCCGCGGGCGTCACCCGGGTGGCCGGCCGGCCGTTCCCCGGCGGCTACGCGTCCGGCGCCGTGGTGATGCCGGACGGCGCCGGCGGCGAGGCCTTCATGGTCTATCACAACTTCAACGTGATCCGCCGCTACAACCCGTCCGACTACTACGCTCTGGGCGTGGGGCTGCTGGCCTACGCGGCGGCCTGATGCCTGCAGGCCGGGCCTGGTTGGTCCTGCTGGGCGTGCTGGGGGCGTCGGGTTGCCTGCACCGCAGGCCGCCTCAACCGGTGGCTGTCGCGCACCCGCATTACGAGCTGGGGCCGGCCTACCAAGCGCTGCTTCCTCAGGTGCTTGGTCTTCAGACGCCTGGTTCTCCGACGAACGGGTTCTGGTACTATCCGGCAGAGGATTACGGGCTCGACACCACCGGGATCGCTGCCGTGCAGACGGCGGCACCTGGCCTGACTGCGGACGGCGAACGCCGCGAGCCAGCCGAGCCCGCTGCCGGCCATCGTCGAGGTGACGAACCTGGAGAACGGGCGCCAGCTCGAAGTGCGGGTGACCGACCGCGGCCCTGCCTCGCCGGGGCGCGTCATCGCCGTCTCGCCACGGGCGGCGCTGCTACTTGGCATGCCCGCGGACGGTGCTGCTCGCGTGCGCGTGCGGGTGGACGAGTCGCTCAGCCGACGCGTGGTGGAGCAGATGGGCGGCGGCCCGTCGCTGCGGATCGAGGCAGCACCCGCCGGTGCCGTCACCGCCGAGGCGCTGCCGCCGCCCGGCGGTGGCTCTGCAGGGCCCGCTCGGTCCATCGGCGGCGCCACGGCGGACGTAGCCGGACCGCCCGTGCCGGACCGGCTGCCCGAACGCGTGCAGATGACCTACGCCAACCCGGGACAGCTGGTGCTGGCCTGCGGTGTTTTCGGCCGGTTCAGTTATGCGCACGTGGTCGCGTCCAGGCTTTCGGGACTCGGCGCGGACGTGGTGCGCTCGCGTGATGGCCGGCAGACGGTCTACACGGTGCAGGCGGGACCGTTCGCCACCATCGCGCAGGCCGACGCGGCGTTGGCGCAGGCGCTGTCCGCCGGCGTGATCGACGCGCGTATTCGCGTCCAGTAGGACTTCGTGCCATTCGGGAGAGAAGCATGATGCAGACACGACGTTTCCTGTTGCTCTCGGGCGCCGCCTTTGTGGCGGCGGGGCAGGCCGTCGCCAAGCCGCGCAAGGCAGTGCGAGAATCGCCTGGCGCGCACAAGCAATCCGGCGACGACGAGGATGCGGGCGGTGCGGACAACGCAGCACCCGCCGCGGGCGGGGCGCCGGCCAACACGCCGCTGGGTCCGATGGACACTTCGGCGCGCTGGGCGGTGATCGTGGACTTCAACACCGGTGCCACCATCCTCGACAAGGCGTCCGACGACGAGATGCCGCCGTCCTCGATGACCAAGCTGATGACCGCGTACATCGTGTATTCCAAGCTGAAGGCCGGTACGCTGCGGCTGGATCAGAGCCTGCCGGTCAGCGAACACGCCTGGCGTACGCAGGGCTCGAAGATGTTCGTCGAGCTCGGCGGGCAGATCAAGGTGGAAGACCTGATCCGCGGCATGATCATTCAATCCGGCAACGACGCCTGCATCGTGCTGGCAGAAGGCATCGCCGGATCCGAAGAGCAGTTCGTCGAGATGATGAACGCGCAGGCCAAGACTCTCGGCCTGACGAACAGCGAGTTCCGCAACTGCACCGGCTGGCCGGACCCCGCGCACCACATGTCGGTGCGCGACATCGCAACGCTGGCCAGGCGCATCATCCAGGACTTCCCGGAATACTACCACTTCGACGCGGAGAAGACCTTCACCTACCACGGCATCGTTCAATACAACCGCAACCCGCTGGTGCAGCGCGGCATGGCGGACGGGCTGAAGACCGGCCACACGGAGGCCGGGGGCTTCGGCGTGGTGGGCAGCGCGGAACATAACGGCCGGCGCGTCATCATGGTGCTGAACGGCATGCCGACCGCCCGCGCGCGGGTTGAGGAGAGCGTGCGGCTGATGGGCTGGGCGTTCGCGAACTTCGAGAACGTAACGCTATTTTCCTCGAACGACGTGGTGGAGAACGCGCCGGTCTACCTCGGCTCCAGCCGCACCGTGCCGCTGGTGGGCGGGCAGGAACTGAAACTGACGCTGCCGCGCGCCTGGCGCCAGCACGCCCACGTGGCTATCGCCTACGACAGCCCGATCCCGGCGCCGATCAAGGCGGGCGACGTGGTTGGCAAGCTGACGGTGAGCGGGCAGGGCGTGCCACAGACGGACATACCACTGGTAGCCGGCGAGGATGTGGGCCGGATGGCGTTGCCTGGGCGAGCGGTGGCGGTGGTTACGCGGTTGCTGACAGGGGCGTAAGCAAGCAAGCAAGCAAGGCCTTCTTTTTTGAAAAAAAGAAGCAAAAAACTTTTGGTTCGGCTGTCGCGGAGCGTTCTGCAGCGTTTGGTGGCGGCATCGTCGTGCGTGGGCGTCCTGCGCGTTGTACCGACGCGCGAGACCTTGCTTAGTCGCGGACAAGGAAAGCGGTTCTGTTTCAGCGGAACCCAACAAACTCCTGTTTCCTTGGTGCACGACTCAGGAGACTCCGCGACAGCAGGACCAGAAGTTTTTTGCTGCTTTTTTTCAAAAAAGCGGGCCTTCCTTCCTCGCCGAGTTCGCAGCAGACAAAATCTCCGACCGCCTGCGTTGTACCGCCAACGACATTCCCATCCGTGAAACGCGGCCTGTTCATCGCCTTCGAAGGCGGCGAGGGCGCAGGCAAGACGACCGCGATGCACGCCGTTGCAGCGTCGGTCGGCGCCGACATCCTGCTCACCCGAGAGCCCGGCGGCACACCGGAAGGCCTTGCCTTGCGCGCCCTGCTCCTCTCCTCCGACGGCCCGCACTGGGACCCGGCGGCAGAATTGCTGCTGATGGTGGCGGCCCGCGTGCAGCACGTGCGCCGCGTGATCCAGCCGGCGCTGCAGGCCGGACGCATCGTGCTGTGCGACCGCTTCGTGGGCTCCACGCTGGCCTACCAGGGCGCCGGCCGCGGACTCTCGCCGGCACTCATCATGGACCTGCACACGCGCGCCGTCGGCGGTCTGATGCCCGACCTGACGGTGCTGCTCGACGTGGACCCGCTGCTAGGCTTGCGCCGCAGCGTGCGTCGGCTGGAAGAGGCAAGCGTGGACGAAGCGCGTTTCGAGGCGCTCGACGTAGCCTTTCACGAGCGTGTAAGGGCAGACTTTCTCGACCAGGCGAAGACCTGCGAAACGATCATCGTCGATGCCGGGCAGGCACAGGCCGAGGTCATCGCGTGCGTGGTGGATCGAGTGGGGGCGAAGCTGACCGAGCTGCAGGGCAAAGCAGGCGTTTGATAGATGGCGGCCAGGTGCTGCGGGCGGCAGCAACTACACACCTGAACCGATCGAGCAACCAACCCTGCGCTTCCGTGAACCCGGCACGCAGGTCTCGGTTGATACCGAGGAAGGCAAGCGGTTCTTTTTTTGAAAAAAAAGAACCAAAAAACTTTTGTCTCCGCTGTCGCGCGCTCACCGGCGGAGCGCGCGAC
>CAXUIR010000311.1:0-1153 GCA_964251005.1 uncultured Acetobacteraceae bacterium
GAAAAAAAGAAGCAAAAAACTTTTGTTGCGGCTGTCGCGGGCTGGTGAGGCGTGGTGTTTATTCTCTCAGGTCCAGCCAGAGGTTGTTGGCGTCTTCGGGGCGTATCCAGATCGATCTGTCGGTGCAGCCGGCGGCGGTGACGTAGCTGACACGATTTGCATCTAGTAAGGCGCGTGCCTTGGCCAGGTGTTTCACCAGGACGGTTCCGCCCACGATGGACCGCGCCCTCGGCCGGCCGAGCGCGCGGGAGATCATCACCACGTCGCCGTCGCCCGGCAGCACGTAGGCGTCTGCGTGCGTGTCGAATGGCGCGCAGCCGGCTTTCGGACGTGGTGTCGCGTCCAGTTCATTCAGGAATCGTCCGTCGGCGTCGCCGCCCTGCAACCAGATCGCGCCGAGCCGGTAACGGTGTTCGGATGCGCCCAGTAAGCGGGGCCATCGTCGGGCGATCTTAGCCGGTCTGCGAAGAACAGTCGGTGCGGCAAGGCAATTTGCGAGAACGTCACGACAGCGCCGGTGTTGGACGGGTTCAATTGTAGCGCGGAGAGGAAGGCGGAAAGCCGGGCGAGGTCCGGCGAGTAAAAGCTCCAGAACGCCGCACGATCGCCGCCATGCAGCCAGTCCGCGTATTCGCGTGCCAGCGCGTCGGTCGGTCCCGACGCAGTGATGAGTTCGATACCCTGCCCATTGGGAAACTTGACGTGCCTATTGGCGATGCCGTCCGCGTGCAAGCGGCCAGGCTTTATCAAAAACCCAAGCCGCAAGAACGCGGCGTGCTCAGCAACCCGACCGCCCCCTCCAGGTCCGCCACCAAATCCGCCACGTCCTCCAGCCCCACGTGGAACCGCACCATCGGCCCACCCGCGCGACGTTCTCCCGCCGTCCGCGTCACGAACCCCGTCGTCGGCAGCGCCAAGCTTTCGAATCCGCCCCAGCTGGCGCCGATGCCGAACAGCGTCAGCGCATCCACGAAGCGGTGCGTTGCCTCCACGCTCACCTCAGGTTTGAACAGGACGCCGAACAGGCTGCACGCGCCGGTGAAGTCGCGTTTCCACAGCGCGTGGCCGGGTGCGCCAGGCAGCCCAGGGTGCAGCACCTGGGCCACTTCCGGCCGACCAGCGAACCAGGCGGCCACGTCCAGTCCGGAGCGCA
>CAXUIR010000311.1:1163-3579 GCA_964251005.1 uncultured Acetobacteraceae bacterium
CTGCCGTTCCAGCCGCACCGCCATCGTTCGCAGGCCGCGCAGCGTCAGCCAGCAATCGTCCGGCGACGCGTACTGGCCCAGCACCAGTGCGGCGTCGCGCACCACTTTCCAGTGCGCGTCGTCGGCGACCGTGGCCGAGCCGATCAGAACGTCGGAGTGCCCGGCTGCATACTTCGTCAGCGCCTGGATCGAGACGTCCACGCCGTGCGTGAACGGCTGGAAGGCGTGGATGCCCCAGGTGTTGTCCATCAGCACCGCGGCGCCGCGCGCGTGCGCCAGTGCGGCCAGTGCGGGGACGTCCTGCACTTCGAAGCTGTGGCTGCCTGGGCTTTCCAGGTACAGCACAGTCGTCTTGTCGCGGAACAGGCCGGCCAGCGCGTCGGCGTCGCAGTCGGCCTGGTAGTAGGTCGTCGCCACCCCGAGCCGTTTCAGCATGGTGTCGCAGAAGGTGCGCACCGGGCCGTATACGCTGTCCGGCATCAGGCAGTGGTCGCCGGCGCCGAGGTAGCCGAGCAGCGGCGTGGTGCAGGCCGCCAGCCCGGTGGAGAACACCTGGCAGCGCGTGCCCCCTTCCACCTCGGCGATCACGTCTTCCAGCGCGTGGTGCGTGGCCGAGCCCTGGGTGCCGTAGGTCAGCACCTGGTCCAGGCGCCGCCGCATGTGAGCGCTGCGCTGCGCCATGTCCTCGTAGAGCACGGTCGAGCCGCGATGGACGGGCGGGTTGACGAAGCCGTGCGCCTTGGTGCCTGCGCGCCCCGCGTGCGACATGCGGGTGGCGAAGCCGTGCTCCTCGGTCATGACGTCACCTTCGGCGTGTCCGCGCGCTGCGCCCATTCGGTCCAGGACCCGTCGTATAGCGCGCCCTCCGGTAGCCCGGCGGCCACCATCCCCAGCGTCAGGATCGCCGCGGTCACCCCGGTGCCGCAGCTGGTCACCACCGGCCGCACGCCCGTGGCACCGGCCTGCGCGAACCGGGCGCGCAACGCCTCGGGCGGCAGCATCGTCTGGTCGGCGGCGAGCAGGTCGGTGGCCGGTAGGCTGTGCGCGCCGGGGATGTGGCCGCCCGGCATGTTCGGCCGCGGTTCCGGCGCGGTGCCGGCAAAGCGGCCGGCACTGCGCGCGTCCAGCAGCAGTTCGCGCTGGGTGTCTAGGTTGTCCAGCACGTCGCCGATGCCACGCAACCGAGCGCCGTGCAGGCTCGCGCGGAAGTCGCCCGGCGGTAGTGACGCGGCCGCCCCCTGCTCCAACGCTCGGCCCTCGGCGCGCCACTTCGGCTGCCCGCCGTCCAGCACCGCCGCCTGCAGGTGGCCGAACAGCCGCATAAGCCACCAGCCGCGGGCGGCGGAGAACAGGCCCTTCTGGTCGTAGAACACCACCCGGTCGGTGGTGGAGACGCCGAGCTCGCGCAGCATCCGCTCGAACCGCCCCGCGGTGGGCGCCATGTGCGGCAGGCTGGTCTCCTGGTCGGCCACTGCGTCGAGGTCGAAGAAGCTGGCGCCGGGGATGTGGGCTGCGGCGAACACGGCTTGGGCGTCGGCTTGCTCGGTGGGCAGGTAGAAGCTGGCGTCGAAAATGCTCAGGCCGGGGGTGCCGAGCTCAGCCGCCAGCCAGTCGGTGGTGACGAGCGGGGTCATAGGAAGAAAGCAGTTCTTTTTTGAAAAAAAGAACCAAAAAACTTTTGTCTTCTGGGCGCGCGCTGTTGGAGATTTTGCGACAGCACTGAAAAAGGCTTTCCTGGCTGGCGCGCGCCAGCCAGCCTAGAGGCCCTAGCCTGGCACGCAGTTGGGTCTTGCGTCACGCCCACCTCTCTCGCAGCCAGTCCCGCCGCAACGCAAACCACAGCAGCCCGATCGTCGCCACCGAGTTCGGGTACGCGCCGGCCACCGCCTGCGCGATCACCGTCTCGGCCGGCAGCGCTCGCACCCTTATGTCCTCGCCCTCGCTGGCCAGGCCGCGCGTGCCCAGCACGCCGTCCGGCCCGATGTCGCCAAGACGCACGCGCCCGGCAAACAGCGTGCACTGCTCGTCGCAGCCGCCGGGCGTCAGCAGGAAGGTGCCGATGCGCTCCATCTCGCCCAGCTCCAGGCCCATCTCCTCGACCGATTCACGCCGGATCGTGGCTTCTGCGGACTCTGTGCCGTCGGTGAGGCCGGCGGCCAGCTCCGTCATCACGCCCGGCAAGCCGGCGGCGTAGGCGGGCAGGCGGAACTGCTCGATCACCACCACCATGTCGCGCACAGGATCGTAGGGCAGCACCGCGGCCGCCGTGCCGCGCCGCAGCAGCTCCCATCGACGCGGGGCGGACATCGCACCATCGAAGCGGCGCTGCCGGAAGTCGACGACGTCCAGCGCGAAGCGGCCGTCCCAGACGCGAAGCTGGGAGTCGATCAGCACGTCGTGGGAGGAGGTGATTAGG
>CAXUIR010000312.1:0-932 GCA_964251005.1 uncultured Acetobacteraceae bacterium
TGCGTCAGCCGCGCTCGATCAGCATGGCAATCCCCTGCCCCACCCCGATGCACATCGTGGCCACCGCCCGCTTTGCCCCGCGCGTCTCCAGCGCGTTCACCGCCGTCATTGCCAGGCGCGCCCCGGACATGCCGAGCGGATGGCCCAGCGCAATGGCGCCGCCCTGCGGGTTCACGTGCTCGGCGAAGTCGGGCAGGCCGAGCAGGCGGGTGACGGCCAAGGCCTGCGCGGCAAAGGCCTCGTTCAGCTCGATCACGTCGATGTCGGTGATCTTCAGCCCGGCGAGGCCGAGCAGCTTCTCGGTCGCCGGCGCCGGGCCGATGCCCATGACGCGCGGCGGCACGCCGGCCGTGGCCATCGCCACGATGCGCGCGCGGGGCGAGAGGCCGTGCCGGGTCGCCTGCGCTTCGGACGCGATAATCAGCGCCGCCGCCCCGTCGTTCACGCCGGACGCGTTGCCGGCGGTGACCGTGCCGGGCGTGCGGAACGCGGCGCGCAGCTTGGCCAAGCCCTCCAGCGTGGTGTCGCCGCGCGGGTGCTCGTCGGTGTCCACCACCGTCTCGCCGCGCTTGCCCGGAATGGTCACCGGCACGATCTCGCGCGCGAAGAAGCCATTCTCCTGGGCCGCCTTGGTGCGCATCTGGCTACGATAGGCGAACTGGTCCTGGTCCGCGCGGGAGACGTTGTACTCGGCCGCCACGTTCTCCGCAGTCTCCGGCATCGAGTCGATGCCGTACTGCGCCTTCATCAGCGGGTTGACGAAACGCCAGCCGATGGTGGTGTCTTCCACCTGCGCGTGGCGGGAAAACGCCTCGGTAGCCTTCGGTATCACGAACGGCGCGCGCGTCATGCTCTCCACGCCGCCGGCCAGCACCAGGCCGGCGTCGCCCGCGCGGAGCATCCGCGCCGCCGTGCCCCCCGCGTGCAGCCCG
>CAXUIR010000312.1:942-3557 GCA_964251005.1 uncultured Acetobacteraceae bacterium
GGGGATGCCGGCCAGCAACACCGCCATGCGGGCGACGTTGCGGTTGTCCTCGCCGGCCTGGTTGGCGCAGCCGAAATAGCACTCCTCGACGGCGCCCCAGTCCAGGTTGGGGTGGCGCGACACCAGCGCGCGCAACGGGATTGCGGCAAGGTCGTCCGCGCGCACGTCACGCAGCACGCCGCCGAAACGGCCGATCGGCGTGCGCGCGAAGTCGCAGATGAACGCGTCGGCCATGCGCTTGCCTAGCGCGGCATGGTCCGGGCGAGCTGCTTGGAGAACGGCTTGCGGCCGCGCTTCTTGCCGCCCGGGATTTCCAGCACGTCTTCGGCCTGCGGCTCGGCCGCACGGCCCGGAAACTTGGCGAACACGGAAGCCGCGGTGGGCTCTGCGCGCCGGCTCCTCTCGCGCGGCTCACGCGCCTGCACCGGCTCGGGTGCGGCCTCGGGCGTCGCCTCCTCAACGATCTCTTCTTCCTCGATGGCGTCTTCGGCCTGCTTGCGGCCGAGGCCGAGCTGCTTGGCAAGGCGCGAGCGATGTTCGGCGTAGTTGGGCGCCACCATCGGGTAGTCGGCGGGTAAGCCCCATTTCTCCCTGTACTGGTCAGGCGACAAACCGAAGGTGGAGCGCAGGTGACGCTTCAGCGTCTTCAGCTTGCGGCCGTCCTCGAGGCAGATGATGTAGTCGGGGAAGATCGAACGCTTTGCCGAGACGAACGGCTGCTGCTTCTCGACGGGTGCGGGAGCCGGCTCCTGACCGACACTTTTGAGAGCGCCGTATACCTGTTCGATCAGGGCGGGAAGGTTGCCGGATTGGACCTGGTTCTTGCCGACATGGGCAGAGACGATCTGGGTGGTGAGTTCAAGCAGTGTCTTGGTCTGGACTTCGGTCGACATGGATTTCTTCACTAGTCTTGCACGAAGACAGTAGTCCGAATTCTTGTGTAAGCACAAGTGCTGCAGCCACGTAGAGCACTCCCGCCCGGGGTGAAACAACCGTAAGCCAACGGCAAAACCCAAAGCAACGCGCTGCCGGTTCTGGGAAGGCCTGGGCGACGCGGCACGTGGTTGCCAGTTTCGCCAGCCACGTGATGGCGGCCGCGCACGGCGCATCAACAGCAGATTTCCTGGCGCAAAGATGCGGATGTGACAGCGGCTCGGTTGACTGGAGCTTCGGTTGGCACAGCAATGTTCGTCGCGACGGTACGTTGTAACGGCGTAAGTAGTAGAGGGAAGGCAAGCGGTTCTTTTTTGAAAAAAAGAACCAAAAAACTTTTGCTCTCTTGGTGTGCGCCGGTTGAAAGATTTACGATCAGCGAGAGGAGTTTCGGCAGGTTGGGGTGATCTGCTGGCTTTTCGTTTTGTAACGAGGCCGTTCAGAAAACCTGACGAGCGTTGCGGCGAACGCAACAGTCCTGGACATACGATACCGGCACGCTCCGAGGCGACACGTAAAAAGCATTCTCTTTTGGGAGGAGATCAAAAACTTCTATTCTTGCGCCTGCACCAAGTGGAGGATGCTGACGCAAACAAACATGCTGGCAGAACCAGCCTTGCCGTGGCGCAGGCGCGGAGCAACGGCTTGCTTCTTATTCTCAGAAACAAGCCTTCCTCCTCTTGCAGTTGGCAGCCCAACGCAGGGAGTATGAAGCCAGTGTTTCTCTGCTGCACGCGCGTCGAACCGGCAACAATGTTACTCCGGCGAAAGCGTCCGTTTGAAAGCCGCCCAGGCGCAATCTGCCGCGCTCCCGCTCCGGTGCTCGTCTCCCTCAGAGATCGGCGTGCCTGCTCAGACCAACGGCGCAGTCAAGCCGATCTGAGCAAAGCCAGCCAACTCACCATGCCCACCATTCCAACTGGGCCCAGAGCATCGACCCGAACCTTGTTGTCGGCGGCCAGCCGCAGCGCGCGACAGCCGAGACAAAAGTTTTTTGGTTCTTTTTTTCAAAAAAGAACCGCTTGCCTTGCCTTGCTTTCCGTTGCCTTCACTTCCGCGCCGCCGCCCGCTGCAGCCTATCGTTGATCGCCACCCCCAGCCCGTGCGCCGGCACCGCCATCGCCGCGATCCCGCTCAGCCCGAGCATCGCGCCTTCCGAATCGAGCCAGCGCAACCCTGCGAACAAACGCGCGGCCGCCTCCGCCAGCTCGCCCGATCCGCTGAGGTTCCATGCCAGGCGGGCCGGCGGCGCGTCGGGGCCGAACGACAGCAGCGCTTCGGCCGGGCCTGCGGAGGTGGCGCCAAGTCGCAGGCGCAGCGCGGGCGCGTAGTGCGAGACCAGCAGCCCGGGCGAGCGCAGGTTGCGCGTGGTCTCCGCCTGGGCCGGGGTCAGGCCACGCCCGATCGGGCCTATCAGCGCCTCGATTGCCTCGGCGGGGATGCCGCCGGGGCGTAGGAGGAACGGCTGCGCGCCGGTCAGGTCCAGCACCGTGCTCTCGATGCCGACCGGCGAGGGCCCGCAATCGAGCACCGCAGCGATCCTGCCGCCGAGGTCCGCCATCACGTGGGCGGCGCTGGTGGGGCGGACGCCGCCGGAGCGGTTGGCAGAGGGCGCGGCGACGGGCCGGCCCGCGCGCTCCACCAGCGCGCGCGCGGCGGGGTGGGCGGGCACGCGCACCGCC
>CAXUIR010000313.1:0-516 GCA_964251005.1 uncultured Acetobacteraceae bacterium
GTTCTGGGACACGCCGGACGTGCCCGCCGACGTACGCGCCATGATGCAGAGCTGGCGCGACCACCACCCCGACCACCTGGTCGAGCTGTTCGACGATGCCGCCGCCCGCGCCCTCATCGCTCGCCACCTCGGCGCCGTCGCCGGCAACATCTACGGCCGCATCTCCGAGCCGGCGCAAAAGGCCGACGTGTTCCGCCTGGCCTACCTGGCGATCCACGGCGGCGCCTACGCCGACAGCGACGACCGCTGCCACGCCCCGCTGCACACCGTGCTGCCGCGCCAGGCGGAGCTGGTGGTCTACCAGGAGGATTTCGGCTCCGCCGGCAACAACTTCATCGCCTGCGCGCCGCGCCACCCGGTGATCCTGCTGGCGCTGCGCCAGGCGATGGCGGCGGTCGCCCGCGGCGACGCGGAGTCGGTGTGGCTGTCCACCGGGCCTGCGCTGCTGACGCGTGCGCTGGCGCCGCACCTGGCGGCGGGGGGGCCGGGCGGGGGGGGGCCGCGCGGCGGGGGGGG
>CAXUIR010000313.1:526-3554 GCA_964251005.1 uncultured Acetobacteraceae bacterium
CGCCTGCCGGAAGCCGTCGCGGCTGGCAGCTCCGGACCCGCAGCGGCGCCGCACAGCGCCAACGCAGATGTTAACCAACCGTCCACCCATTCGACTTGAACCCAGCCGGTTCTTCGGCACACATTGGTAACCACCGCCCCTGAGCAAAGGCCGTAGCCATGTCCGACCGTATCGAGGCCGATAAGACGATCGTTCACAACTTCGCGGCTGACAACTCTGCGGCCGACAGCACGGCTTCCGCGAGCCTGCTGCCGCCGCCCGAGGACACCGCGCCGGGTTACCAGCGTTTCGTCTATCGGCTGGCAGACCCGCAGTCGCCGACGGGCGTCGACCACATCGTGGTCTTCACCACCGAGAACGCCACCAACAGCACCGGCGCGGGCCTCAGCTACGAAGTGACCGACATCCGCGGCACCCTGGACGGCGTCAAGTTCAACGACCGGATCTCCAACGGCGGCACCATTTTCAATGGCGGCCCGTTGACCTACGACAACGCAATCTTCACCGGAAACGCCGAGGGCGTTG
The DNA here is from genome assembly GCA_964251005.1 of uncultured Acetobacteraceae bacterium. Classification (GTDB taxonomy): domain Bacteria; phylum Pseudomonadota; class Alphaproteobacteria; order Acetobacterales; family Acetobacteraceae; genus BOG-908. The sequence continues at coordinate 1,052 of CAXUIR010000313.1, forward strand.
ACGGCAGCCTGAACGGCATCGACCACGAGGGCCTGGATTTCCAGGTGAACGGCGTCGAGTACGACCTGTTCTCCACCAACGGCGTCTACTCGCTCGATAACACCGTGCCCGGCGGCTACAACGTGGACCCCGTCACGCTGAACTCGACCGACGCCCCCTGCTTCTGCGCCGGCACCATGGTCGCCACGCCGGACGGCGACGTGGCCGTGGAAACCCTGGCGGCCGGCGACGTGGTGCTGACCGCCGCCGGCGACGTGAAGTTCGTTCGCTGGGTCGGCCGCCGCGCGGTCGCCACGCGCTTCGCCGACCCGATCACCGCGATGCCGGTCCGCATCCGCGCCGGCGCGCTCGCCGACAACGTGCCGGTGCGCGACAGCCTGCTCTCGCCCTGTCACGCCGTGCTGGTGGACGGCGTGCTGGCGCAGGCCGGCGCCCTGGTCAACGGCACCTCGATCGTCCGCGAGACAGCGATGCCGGAGACCTTCACCTACTACCACGTCGAGCTAGCCGACCACGCGCTGATCCTGGCCGACGGCATGCCGGCCGAGACCTTCATCGACAACATCGACCGTATGGCCTTCGACAATTGGGCGGAGCATCAGGCGCTCGTCGGCACCGACGCCGAGATCGTGGCGATGGACTACCCGCGCGCCAAGTCTGCCCGCCAGGTTCCCGCCACTATCCGCGCCCGCCTGGCCGAGCGCGCCGGCGTCGCGGTGCAAGCGGCCGCCTGACCGGCCGGGCGGTTGCTTATCGGAACAGCCAGTCTCCGCGGGGAGGCTGGCTTTCTTTCGGCGGCGCGTTCAACCTTGAAAAAACAAGGCGGCTTCAACGTCCGGAGCGATACGGCGGCCCTGGATGCTCGCCCATCGACGTCCAGCAAGGAAGGAAGGCCTTCTTTTCTGAAGAAAAGAAGCAAAAGACTTTTGCTTCCACGCCTGCGCCGCGATCAAGTCTGGTTCTCCCAGCGTGTGTGCTGGCATCAGCATACTTTTCCCTGATGCAGGCGCGGGGATAAAAGTTTTTTGGTGCTTTTTTGAAAAAAAAGACTGCTTCCTTTTCCACGCATCAGACACAAAGCATACCGGTAACACAGCGTCCGGCATCTCTTGTCCGAACACTTCCGCCCGTGAGCGCGCGACAGCGGAAGCAAAAGCTTTTTGCTTCTTTTTTTCGAAAAAGAAGGCCTTGCTTACTCTTCCTTCCACCGCCGATACCCGTCCGCCCGCAGTTCGCAAGCCGGGCATCCGCCGCACCCATACCCCCACTCATGCAGCACCCGCCGCTCGCCCAGGTAACAGGTGTGGGTGAGCTCAACCACCACGTCCAAGATGCCCAGCCGGTCCGCCATTGCCCAGGTGGCCGCCTTGTCCACCCACATCAGCGGCGTCTCCAGCACGAAGCGCCGCTGCATGCCCAGGTTCAGCGCCACCTGCAGTGCCTTGATGGTGTCGTCACGGCAGTCCGGGTAGCCGGAGTAGTCCGTCTCGCACATGCCCGCCACGATGCGCCGCAGGCCGCGCCGGTAAGCCAGCGCCGCCGCGTAGGTCAGGAACAGCAGGTTGCGGCCAGGCACGAAGGTGGTGGGCAGGCCCTCCGCCCCCATGGTGATCGCCGCCTCGCTGGTCAGCGCCGTCTTCCCCAATGCCGCCATGCTGGCCCGCAGGTCGACCACGTGGTCCGGACCCAGCCGGCCGGGCCAGCGCTCGGCGAGCGCGGCGCGGATCGGCGCGCGACAGTCGAGCTCCACACGGTGGCGCTGGCCGTAGTCGAAACCTAGCGTTTCCACGTGGTCGGTGCGTTCCAGCGCCCAGGCGAGGCAGGTGGTGGAGTCCTGACCGCCGGAGAACAGGACGAGCATCAAGCAAGCGCCTTCTTTTTCGAGAAAAAGAAGCAAAAAGCTTTTGCCTCCGCTGTCGCGCGCCCGCGGGAGAGCGCCCACCCCAGAGATAAAAGTTTTTTGGTTCTTTTTTTCAAAAAAGAACCGCTTTCTTGCTTGCCTTTGCCCACGCGCATTGTGTCTCCCATCTACGCCCGATGGACCTGCACTTCTCCGAAGCCGAAATCCAGCGCTACGCCCGCCACATCCTGCTCGCCGACGTCGGCGGCACCGGCCAGGCCCGCCTGCGTGACGCAAGCGTGCTCATCGTCGGCGCCGGCGGCCTGGGCAGCCCGCTGGCCCTCTACCTCGCCGCAGCCGGCGTCGGCACCATCGGCATCGCCGACCACGACCTGGTGGAGCTCTCCAACCTGCAGCGCCAGGTGGCCCACACCGAGGCCCGCGTGGGCACGCCGAAGGCCGCCTCCGCCGCGGCCGCCATGGCCGCGCTCAACCCGCTCGTCCGCGTCCACGCCCACGACCTGCGCGTAGACCGGGACAACGTGTCCGCCCTAATCGCCCGCTACGACATCGTCTGCGACGGCACCGACAACTTCCCCGCCCGCTTCCTGCTGGCCGACGCCGCCTGGCACGCCGGCAAGACCCTGATCTCGGCCGCCGTGC
>CAXUIR010000314.1:0-3551 GCA_964251005.1 uncultured Acetobacteraceae bacterium
TGACCTGCTGCTGCGCGCGCTGGAGATAACGCTGGCAGAACGCCCGGACGCGGTGGCAGTGCTGGCCGGCCTGCACTCGGACCGGCTGGAACCGCCGCCGGCGCTGGCGGCGCGCTGCGAGCAGTTGGGCTACGTGCCGCCCGACGAGCTGCTGCGGCAGTACCGCTCCGCCTCCGCCCTCCTGCTGCTCTCGGATTTCGAGGCGTTCGGCCTGCCGATCGCCGAGGCGCTGTGCTGCGGCACGAGGGTGGTCATGCACGCGCAGGACGAGACGGTGGCCGCGTTCGGCGACCTGCCGGGGGTGAGCGCCGTCCCGAACACCGCGTTGGACCGCGTGCGCGACGCGCTTCTCGCCGCCACCGCCGCAACGCCGGATCGCGCTCGCATCGCGGCAGCGGCGGCCGCGCGGTTCGGGCTGGCGGTTACGTACGGGCGCAAGCTGGAGCGGGTCTTGGCGTTGCTGAGTTAGGCAAGCAAGCGGTTCTTTTTTGAAAAAAAGAACCAAAAAACTTTTGTCTCCGGTAGGTGCGTCGCGGTGAAGCGTGTCGTATCAGCCGTCCACGACAGCCGGAACAAAAGCTTTTTTGAAAAAGAAGCGCTTGCTCACTCCCTAAACTCCCCATTTCCCCGCAACATCGCCAGCACCCCCGTCCGTATCGCAAACCAAGCCCCGTGCAACGCCAGCGTCCCCGCACTCTCCCGCTCGGCGATCCACGGAAACGTCCGCAGGTTGGCCAGCGAGATGCGCACCACCTCGTGCTCGCAGGCAAGCTGCCGCGCGTCTTCGTCGCCGCAGTCCTGCACCGCCAGGCGCGCCGGCTCGGCCAGCGACATCCACTGCGCCACGAAGTCGCCGGCCGCCTCGGGCGCCCCGTGCAACAGCGCCTGCACGCCGCCGCACTGGCCGTGGCCCAGCACGATGAGGTGCGGGATCTGCAGCACGCGCACGCCGAACTCCAGCGCGGCGCTGGTGCCGTGGTAGGCGGCGTCCGGTGCGTAGGGCGGCACCAGGTTGGCCACGTTGCGGATGGTCAGCAGCTGCCCCGGCGCGGTGTCGAAGATCACCGCAGGGTCCACCCGGCTGTCCACGCAGGCGACCACCATCGCCTGCGGGCGCTGCCCGTTGTCGGACAGCGCCTCGAAGGTGGCGCGGCGTTCCGGCCAGCCGCGGGCACGGAACCGGCGGTAGCCGGCGAGCAATTCGTCCATGGGCGTCACACCTCGAGCATCGTCCGACCGGAGGGAACTGCCCGTCGAATAATAGATGCTCGACAAAACAGAGCGCTACCGCGTTTTCCGGCTGCTTTTACCAACGGGCCTGAATTTTGCCCGTTGCGAAGCAAGCAAGGCCTTCTTTTTGAGAAAAGAAGCAAAAACTTTGCCTCCGCTGTCGCGAACTCATCCAGGGAGCGCGCGACAGCGGAGTCAAAAGTTTTTTGGTCCTTTTTTTTAAAAAAAGGACTGCTTGCTTCCTGTGAGTCAGCATCAAGACCGGCTGGTACAACCCATCCGACAAGGCCAGAAAACGCTGCAGCACGCCGGCACCAGGACCGCCAGGCCGCGGCCGAGGCAACCGCGCCCGCCGCCCAGCCGTTTCCTGCCGCAAAAGGAGACCACCATGGTAGAAACGACCCGCCTGGAACCGCACGACGCCATCCCGGACGAGGGCCGGCACGTGCTGGTGTTCCGCCACATGGGCGAGGACGATCCGACCGCCGTGGTCACCGAGATCGTGCTCTACGGCGACGTCGCGGCGAGCGCCGCAGCGATCGGGCCTGACGGCCACACGATGACCCTCGAGCAGGCCGTGCAAACGGCAGAGGCGGCCGCCGAACGCCACGGGCTGAGCCGCGTGTTCGTGCTTGACCGGACCGCAGGAAAACTGGAGCAGGAGGCGCTGCAAGACCATGGCGCGCGCGCGTTCGCCAACGATGCGCTGGAGGACAGTGACCCGGAAGATGGTGAGCAGGGCACGGACATTCGCGATCGGCCGCATGACGCTGGTTACGTGAAGTAGCGGCGGGTTCGGCGTGGGCCGCTTGCAAAGCGAAGCAAGCGGTTTCCTTTTTGAAGAAAAGTACTCAGAAACTTTTGTTCTCTAAGCGAGCGCTGCGGAACTAACTCGACACTAGTCGTCCGAAGAGCGCGCGACAGCGGAGTCAAAAGTTTTTTGGTCGTTCTTTCAAAAAGGACCGCTTTGCTTTTGTGGGTCAGCATCGCAGCCGCCCTGTATTACGCCCTGCTTTCATGAAGGAGGGGGGATACTGATGCACGCAGACATACTGACAGGACAAGGCCTGATCGTCACGCAAGCGCAAGAACAAAAGTTTTTTTGCTGCTTTTTAAAAAAGCAGGCTTTGTTCCAGCCTCGCGACGATGCGGCTGGTTAGCATCGCCTGTTTCACACGCACCAGGAACGCTCGCATAGTGGTCGACAGCCCGATGACTACGCTGGCGGAAGCGAACGGCCCTTTTCTCGAAAAGAAGCGCCTGCTCACATTGCCGGTGCCGGCTCCCCAAGCGGCGGCAGGTCGATGTCCGAGCCACCCGGCCCAGGCAAGTCCGTGCCAGGCGGCGCCGGCGGTGGCGGCGCAGGCATCGGCGGGGTGACTGGTTCGGGCGCAGATTGAGCATGCATCATCCGTTGATCACCGAGCCTCCGTTAGGGTGTAGCACCTGCCCCGTCATGTAGGACGAGTCCTGCGAGGCAAGGAATATGTAGCTCGGCGCAATCTCGTCCGGCTGGCCGGGGCGTTCCATCGGCACGGCCTCGCCGTGCTCCGCGGTTTTCTCCGCCGGGTAGCTGGCGGGGATGAGCGGCGTCCACACCGGCCCAGGTGCCACGGCGTTCACGCGGATCTGCCGCTTGACCAGCTGCATCGCCAGGCTGCGGGTGAACGCGACGATGGCACCCTTGGTGGCCGCGTAGTCCACCTGCGTGGGGCTGCCCTTGTAGGCGGTTACCGACGTGCTGTTGATGATGGCGCTGCCCTCGCCCATGTGCGGCAGCGCCGCCTTGGTCAGCCAGAATTGGCCCAGGATGTTGGTGCGGAACGTGCGCTCCACCACGTCGTCCTGGATATCCTCAAAGTTCTCGCACAGGTGTTGTTCGGCGGCGTTGTTGACCAGGATGTCGATGCGTCCCCACTGGCCCACCACCTGGCGCACCAGATGCGGCGCAAAGTCCTGGTTGCCGATGTCGCCCGGGATGCTCAGCGCGCGCTGGCCCTCGGCCTCGATCAGCGCCACCGTCTCGGCGGCGTCCTCGTGCTCGTTCAGCCAGGTGATGGCGACGTCGGCGCCTTCCTTGGCGAACCCAACGGCAACTGCGCGGCCGATGCCGGAATCGCCGCCGCTGACCAGCGCGATCTTGCCGGCGAGCTTCCTCGAGCCGTTGTAGGTCGCCATCTGCGAACGCGGCCGCGGGTCCATCTCCGCCTCGCTGCCGGGCTGAGTGTCCTGCGACTGCGGCTTGGGCGTCAGGTCGTCGTCTTCGGGGATCGTCTCGCTCATGCGGCGGAGAACGACACGTCGGGGGTGGGGTTCTTCAG
>CAXUIR010000315.1:0-3517 GCA_964251005.1 uncultured Acetobacteraceae bacterium
GAGTCAAAAGTTTTTTGGTCCTTTTTTTCAAAAAAGGACTGCTTGCTTTCTGTGGAACAGCACAAAGGCCGGCTGGTCTAAGGGTCGCTGGCAAGATACCGGCCCGCGTTTGAGGCTGAGGTTTGCAAGGCAAGCAAGGCCTTCTTTTTTGAAAAAAAGAAGCAAAAAACTTTTGCTCCTACGCCTGCGTTTTGGTAGGGCCTGGTTCTGCCGGCATTGTGCTTGCGTCGGTATCCCTCGCCTTGATGCAGGCGCGGGAACAAGAGTTTTCTGGTTCTTCTTTTAAGAAAGAACTGCTTGCTTGCCTTCCAGATCAGCGTTCTGCCCAACGCTCGCCTGCAAGAGACCAACGATCGGCGTCACGTCGAAGATCGACACACCTTCGTCGCCTATCGGCAGGATCGGCAGGATTTGCGTGACGAGACGTTGGACGCCTTCGCCGAGCGTGTTCACCGGCACCAATCGGCGATGGATCGCCCACACGGCACAGACGGCCTCGATCGCCAGCACGTTCCAAGCCGGCGCCAGTGCACGTATCGTTTCGGCAATCGACTGGGGCGCGTTGCCTGCCACGTCCTCCACCCCGTCGTCGAGCTGTCCCGAGTAGTTCAGCATGGCCGGGTGCGCCGCCTGACGCACCGCCGCCACGTTGGCCGCGGCGAGGTGGCCGAGGTTGAGGAATTGCACGCCGCCGATCGCACCTGGTTCGGCGGCAAGCCCGGTCGGCAGGCCGGTGAAGCTCGGCCACTGGATCTTGTGGATGCGTTGTCCGGACGCCTCGATCACCTTGGCCATCGCCTGCCGCAGCGTGTCCATCGACAGCGCGCAGACGGTGGTCTCCATGTTGCCGTGCGAGATGAAGGTGCCCGCTTCGGTGTCGATCAGCGGGTTGTCGCACGCGGCCGACAGTTCGGTCTCGAAAATCTGGTGCGCGAACTCGTACGCCGACTCAGCCGCGCCGTGTATCTGCGGTATGCACCGGAAACTGAGCGGGTCCTGCAGGAGACGCGCTTCGCCCGGCTGCCAAAGCGCGCTGCCGGTGAGCGCCGCCCGCAGCGCGGCGCCGGCGCGGATCTGCCCCGGTTGTCCGCGCGCCGCGTCGACCTGCGCGCTCCACGATTGCAGGTTGCCGCGAAAGCCTTCTATCGACAGCGCGCCGGCGATCGCGGCAGCGTCGAGAAGAGCTCTGACGTCGGCAAGGGCGAGCGCACCCTGTGCCAACATGAGGCTGTTGGAACTGAGCAGCGAGATCGCTTCTTTGGCAGCAAGACCGCCGATCGGCTCCGGGCCGGCACCGCCTGCACCCACGCCGTGCTTGCCGATCAGCGGCACCGCCATCTGGCTCATGGCGACGATGTCGGAAGCACCGACCGACGCGCCCAGTCTGACAACGGGCAGGTCGTCTGCCTGGCATCGGGCGAGCAGGCTTTCGGCGAGCTCGATCCTGATGCCTGAACGCCCTTTTGCAAACAGGGCGAGCTGAATGGCCATCGCCGCGCGAACCACACGATCCGGCGCGTTCTCGCCCGGCATCAACGTGGCATGTGCGGTGATCATCAAGTCGTTGTAGCGTGCAATCGCCGCGCGCTTCACCTCGAAGTCTTTCTGGCTGCCGACGCCGGTGGTGATGCCGTAGGCGGCGACAGCATTTTCCACCAGATGCTCGACGACGGCGCGTGCTTGGATGATCGCCAGGCGCCCTGCTTCCGACAACTCGAGTTTTCTTTTGCCGTTGGCGAGCGCTTGCACGTCGGCAAGCGTCAGTGCCGCCTCGCCGAGCACGATCGTCGTCTGATCCGGCATTGGGGGACCTCCTCTGGATTGCTGCGAGGCCCTAGCAGAAGAAAGCAAGGCCTGCTTTTTTGAAAGAAAGCAGCAAAAAACTTTTGCTATGGCTGTCGCGGAGTTTCCTTCAGCGCGTACTCAAGGAAGCAAAAGTTTTTTGGTTCTTTTTCTCAAAAAAGAACTGCTTTCTTACTTCCTGCTCTTGTCCCTGATTGCGCGAAACTCGTTCCCCTCATACCAGTCCGGCCACTCGTCGCTGTTGGCCAGCGCCGATCCCATCGCATAGAGCACCTTCACGTCCTGCACCGGACCGGACAGGTCCCAGTGCGGGTCGTATTCGTCCGAAGGCTGGTGGTAGTGATGCGCGGTGTAGTCGTCGCTGATTGCGCGGCCTTTTGCCGTGCCGCCCTGCACCAGGTCGAACCCGCCTTTCGGGTCCAGCATCGGGATGCCGATCTTGGCCAGGCTGATGTGGTCGGAGCGGTAAAAGCTGCCCTTCTCCGACTCTGGGTCGGGCGAGATCGTGCGGTTCTGCTGCTTCAGCGCGGCCGCCAGCAGGTCTTCCATCTGCGAGGCGCCGTTGCCGATGACCACCAAATCATGCGCAGGGCCTTCCGGCAGGTTGGCGTCGATGTTGATGCCGCCGACGATGTGCGACGCCGGCCAGATCGGGTTCTGCGCGAAATACTGTGAGCCGAGCAGACCCTGTTCCTCCAACGTCCAGCAGATGATCGCCACGGTTCGCCTGGGCGCCGGCGCGTGCACGAAAGCCTGACCGATCTCAAGTATGCTGGCTACACCCATGCCGTTGTCGATGGCGCCGTTGTAGATCTTGTCCGGCCCCGGCACGTCGGGCTTCACGCCCAGGTGGTCCCAGTGCGCGGTGTATAGCACCACGTCGCGCGGAGATGCCGTGCCGGGTACCACGCCAACCACGTTGCGCGTCTGCAGGTGCGCCACGCTGGAGTGCAACTCGGCCGACATCGTCTCGCCTGGCATCGGTATCGGACGAAAGCCGGGCGTGTTGGCGGCGCGCTTCTCGCGGTCGTAGTCGAGCCCGGCGCGGGCGAACAGCTCTCGCGCGGTGGCCAGTTGTATCCAGCCCTGCACCGGCACCGCGGCCGCGTTGCCGTCGGCTGCGTCTAGCCACAGTTTGGCGCCGGAGTTCGAGTTGCGCACCACCTGCCAGCCGTACGCCGCGGGCGCGGTCTCGTGCACGATGATGACGGCGGTCGCGCCGTGGCGGGCCGCCTCCTCGTATTTGTAGGTCCAGCGGCCGTAATAGGTCATCGCGCGCCCCTTGAAGAAGGCGGGGTCCGGATGCGGGTCCTCGTTGCCGGGGTCGTTGATCAGCAGCACCACCGTCTTGCCGTGCACGTCGATGCCGGCGTAGTCGTCCCAGTGGTACTCCGGCGCGACCACGCCGTAGCCCACGAACACCATCGGCGTGTTGCTGATGGACACAGCATCCGTCTTGAACCGCGGCGTCCAGTACACGGTGTCGGACGGGAACGCCGGCGTGATCGTGCCGCGCGGAGTGGCAAAGGCCAAATGCGAGCGCCCGGCGTCCAGCGTGATCTTCACGCTGGGCACGGGCTGGAAGTAGCTGCCGTGGTTGCCGGGAGCCAGGCCGATGCGCGCCATCTCGTCGGCGATCCAGGCGGCGGCGGCCTCGCCGGCCGGCGTGCCCGGGCCGCGGCCCTGGAAAGCGTCGTCGGCGACGGCGTGGTCG
>CAXUIR010000316.1:0-3514 GCA_964251005.1 uncultured Acetobacteraceae bacterium
GGTGAAGGTAGTGTAGATCTCGCCGGCCATCAGCAAGAACACCAGGAGCGTGCCGAAGCCGCGGCCGCCGACGGTCCACTGCTCCAGGCTCATCTGGCGGCCGGTGCGCGCCAGCAGGCCCAGGCCGAGCGCCAGCAGCACGCCCAGCCCGATGATCGCGAGCGCCAGGCTCAGCGCTCCCTGTTGGCCGGGTCGGCCACGTAGATCACCGCCATCACGGCGGCCGACAGCACAACGCTTCCCACCATCCAGGCCAGCAGCAGCGGCATGCCGAACACCAGCGGCGTGCTGCGGTTGAAGAACACCACGCCGGCGAGCATCGCGGCGGGCGGCAGCAGGGCTAGCCAGCGTAGTGTGATCATCAGCACCTCTCTGTCGGCGAGCAGGCAAGCAAGCAGTTCTTTTTTGAAAAAAAGAACCAAAAAACTTTTGCTTCCTGGGTACCCGTCTGTGGAAAGGTCCCCGACAGCAGTGATAAAAGTTTTTTGCTTCTTTTTCAAAAGGAAGGCTTTGCTTGCCTTAGCCAGCCAACACCCGCACCTTGCCCGCACGCCGCACGCCAGACACCGCGGAAGGCTGCAGCCGCGCCGTGCAGATCAGCATGGCAATGAAAAACACGATCGGGCCGAACTGCTGGTAGCCGCCGGTAAACAGCAGCAGCACCAGCGCAGGCACCACCAGCACGCTCTGACGCGGCGTGCGCTCGGCGAACACGAACAGGCACACGTAGAGCACCAGCGCCGGGATGCCGTATTCCAGCCAGATCTTGATCGGCGTGTTCATCGAGTACTCGTAGGGCACCGTCAGGTTCTGCGACGTGCCGGGCCCCATGCCGAACAGGTTCACCTGCGGATACTCGCGTATCACGTCGCCCAGCACCCAGAACGGCGCGACGAACCGGTCGTGCCCGCTGGTGCCCTGCGTGTTGAACTCGCCCAGCCTGCCCTGCGCGATCCCGGCCACTTCCGGCACCACTAAGCTGACCACGCCGGCGAGCACGCCGGCGAACACCAGCATCAGCGCCGCCAGCAACACGCCGCGCAGCCCCAGCCGCAACGCCACCGCCACTACGAACGCCGCCAGCACCAATATGCCAGTGCCGGACTCCGCCAGCACCAGTGCCAAGCCCAGCACGCCAAGCCAAACCAGCCGGCGGAAATACAGCACCTCAATGATGATGCCCATCGCCATGAACTGCGACATCACCGAGGGCTCGACCAGGAAGAACCCGTTGGACTTGAGCAGGCTGCCGATGCCGAAATCGATCTTCAGGTTGTAGCCGCTTTCGAACAGCAGGCTGTCGGGCACGTAATCCTTGAAGCTGAACACCTGCACGCCGGCGAACTGCGCGGCGAACTGCACGATGCCGCAGATGGCAATCGCGATGATGAAAGCGTTTACCAGGCGGAAGAACGCGTCCTCGTCCATGCGTTGCGCGAACACGAAGATCGGGAACGCGGTGATGGCGAGGAACTGGAAGTAGGACGGGAAACTCACCTGCGCGTTGAACGGCGGGTGACCGAACGCCAGGCTGATCGCGCCGAGACAGGACATGAACAAGATGCCGGCGTAGATCAGCAGCCTGGGGCGGTGCACGCCGATCGAGCCCTGAACCAGGCCGTAGCCCGCCAGTGCGAGGCCGATCGGGCCGGCGATGGACAGCTGCTGGCCGCCGCCAAACGGCACGCCGAACCGCTGCAGGAAGGTGGCACAGATCATGATGCCGACGATGAACCAGCGGATCGGTGTCATGCCGGGCGGCCGAAACATGGACCGGTAGAAAGCAAGGCAAGCAGTTCTTTTTTGAAAAAAAGAACCAAAAAACTTTTGCTTCCTGGGGTACGCGGTGCGGGAGAGTCCGCGACAGCAGAGACAAAAGTTTTTTGCTGCTTTTTTTCAAAAAAGCAGGCCTTGCTTTCTCTGTGCCGTACGAAACCCGCGCAAGCCCGAAATGTACGTTCGAAGAGTATGCCTGGTGAGTTCGCTGGCGTGGTTTCGCGAGCACCCGATCGGAGTGGCTTGTTGGCCATGAACACCGGAGCGCAGGCAAACCGCGTCAGGTAGCCGCCAGGCCATCCTTTCAGACTAACACTAGGAGAGTTCATCTTTCGGGCTGCCGGTCGGTGCACAGCCGCTCCAAACCGACGGCAGCGCACGCACGGTACCACCATGCTCTCAGCCAACTTCGCGCGCCTGAAACGACAGCCGGTGGTGCAGCAGGTGCCGCAGCCAGATGCCGGCCTTGCGCTCGAGCACGCGTTGGCTTGCCCACGACAGCAGCAGCGCCGGCGGCAGGCTCAGCACGAAGAAGCTCAGTTGCGACCACTCGCCGACGCGCGCCACGACGCCATAATGCCGCATGCCCGCCTTTACCGACGACATGACGATCGGGTGCCACAGGTAGAAGCTGTAGCTGATGGTGCCCATGAACTGCATCGGCCGGGTCAGCAGCATACGGCTGAGCCCGCCCTGGCCGTTGACGATGCCCCAGAAACAGATTGTCACTGAAACGAACGCTGCTGCACCCAGCGCCAGCTCCACGCCGCTCCATCGCAGCATCGGCGTCTCGATCAGCTGCAGCGGGTCGAGCTGCTCCTGTATCTCCTGCCAGCACGCCAGGAACGCCACCAGCCAGACCGCAGGGTGCCGCCCCAGCACGCGCACGACGCGGCACTCCACCAGGCCCTGCGCCACCAGCACGCCGGAGAGGAAGAAGACGCCACGCGGGTAGAACGCCAGCGCCAGCAACCCGAGCGGCAACAGGCACTGCACGGGTGCCAGACCCACCCGACGGCGCAGCGCCCAGGCGGCCGCGCAGGTGGCGTAGAAACACATCTCGTAGCTGAGCGTCCAGGCGGCGGGGTGGATCAGCTTGACCGGAAAGATGCCGGGCAGCACCGCGAGGTTCGCCGCAAGCCAGAGCGGAAAAGCGTGCAGTTCGCCGCGGCCGAAGCCCGGCAGTCCGGCCATGATGCTGGTCAGCGAGATGGCCAGTATCGTGCACCACAGCGCCGGCAGCAGCCGGATCGCGCGGTCCTCGATGAAGGCGGTAGGGCCGGATGCGCGCCGCAGCGTGCCGCAGATGACGAAGCCGCTGATGCAGAAGAACAGCTCCACGCCGTATTGCAGGTTGCGCAGGCTGAACTGTGCCGCGTGGGTCAGCAGCGGCGCGAAGGTGGGCAGGCCGGAGTTGATGACGTGGAAGACGAACACCATCGCCGAGAACAGCCCGCGCCCGCCATGCACCTGCCGGTTGAAGCTCTTGGACTGGGCGCGCGGCGCCAAGTCCACGCTCACCGCCGCGGAATGCAAGCGCTCGCCCCCCGTCCATCGCAGCCGAATCTCACGTGCCCGACTGCCGATCGTTTCGGCCGCAAGCCTCCCCAAAGCGCACTCCAGGAAGCAAAAGTCTCTTGCTTCTTTTTTTCAAAAAAGAAGGCCGTGCTTCCGCCTCAGAACGGTATCTCGTCATCCAGATCGCTCCCCCCCGGCGGCTCCCAGCTCGGCGCCCCAC